>JAPLUM010000753.1:11831-16598 GCA_026397605.1 Verrucomicrobiota bacterium
TGAGTAAGCTCACCGGAGCACCGGAAAAAGCGCGGAACTGGCGGAGGATGGATGCGAAATGCACAAGCGGCTCTTTCACTTTACCAAAGGAGATGGAGGTATCAGCCAGCTTCAGTGAGCGTGCTTCCCAGTCGAGCAGGATGGCTTTGATCACTGGTCCCAGCAGACCATTGTTATCACGATAGACTTTCTGCACGCGGTAGATATAGCCTGCGCTTGGATTGGAGGTAACGAGGCGCTGGATGAGCCAGCGGGAAATATTCACGGGGGTGTTGGTGTGCCCCGGGTTGCCTTGTGAGCCGTCACCGTAAGTCGAGGCAGTGGCCACGCCTGCAAGTGCGTTATGGGCTTCTGTAACTTCTGCGGTGGCTAAATTATGCACCGCAGCATCGGTGGTGGGGCTCGTGGTCGTCACTACTTTGGGGGCGATGTAGTACTCACCATGCTTTCCTGAGAGCAGAGTTTTGGCATTAAAGTCATGATAAATGGTGGTGCCGATGCGTCCCATGGTTTTCATCGGATAAACCCAGGCTGCCTGCCAATAGAGATGCCCATTGTCACGACCAAACCAGGTGTTATTCGCCGTTCCATTCAGATAAATCGTCGGCGAAATGCGCTGTGTTGTATTCGACATGGCACCGTACTGACCTAGCACCTGTGTCACGGCATTGCCATGCCGAGCACCGAAAGAGAATCCAGTGAATACTCGCGCAAGAGCGGTGATGTCAGTGTTGTCATAAGTTGCTATCGGCAGGCCTTCGGAGTCCAGCTGAAGACTGCCGTCTGGATGACGTAGCACGAGGCCGATGGAAAAGAGCTGCATGATTTCACGCGCATAGTTTTCATCCGGGCTGATGATCAGACCGCCGCCAGCATCGTAAGAGGCGCGGTTAGACACACTGGTGAGGTAAACGCCCATCATCGGACTTAGGGAGACATTTTCTAACAGCGTGCGGTACTTGCCAAAGGCTCCGCTGGCCAGCATATCCCAGTAATTGGCGGTTCCATATCCCCAGGAGTTCACGGTCGGATCACGTTCTGAGATGACGCAAATCTCATGCAGAGCCTGAGCCACGCGCTGGCGCACATGATCTTTGTTTTGTAAAATGAGGGTCCACCACTCACGGCGGCGATTTGGTGAGTCACCGTTTCCGCCTGTTGGGTTATTATTGCCTGGCGCATTGGTATCTGGGTTAGTCGCGCTCGCCATGGGCATGCCATTCACATACGTCACGGGGATGCTGCCACCATTAAGCTGCGGGTCACTGGTGTAGGTGATGGGTTTATTGCCACGCAGTGCGAATTCTTCCATATCGGCAGCTAACATCAGCTCGCGCAGGCTGAGCTGTGGGGTTTGATTGATGTCCATCTGCTTATCCAGCCAATTGGACAGTCCGGCTAAATAAGTCCCGCCCCCTGCAATGGCTGCGTCACATTCAGCTCTAATTTCAGAGTAAAGAGCCGTCGTCCCGCCAAAGGTGGCCTGGCCCATGAAACGCCAGATTTCACGCTCCAGTGCATCTGCTACGGGAGCCTGCCAAGCGGTGCTGCCAAGTGCTGGAGCCACAAGGTCATCATTGTTGGGATCAAAGCTGACTGAGCCGACCACCTTATTGAAGAAACCAAAAATCTCTTTATCTGGATAGTCGGCGCTACTCACAGCACAGCCGAGGCTGCCATTTCCCAGCGCTGCGAGAAACGCCTGATCTGATGACAGAAACCCAGGTTTAAATTCGACATTGTAATTGAAACCCGACACCTGCCCGTTTGGCAGCGCTGGTGCCAGGTCATTGTTCGGACCATAGCGGATGTAGGCCGTGTTTTGTTCAGAGCTGAGGTTGTTAAAAACCACCGAAATAGCAGCTTTTGTATTGTCACCATTGACCAGTGCGGTGGCGTATCCACTGGCCGTAGAGGCGGCGTCAGCCTCACGTCCCAGATAGGCTACGTAGAGGGTGCGGTTATTTGTGTCGGCGGGGTTGGCATCACTGATCTTCACCACGGCTGAGGCACAGGTCACATCGGCGGTCTGGCCAGGTGCATTCACACAGACGGTGAGCATTTCAGGCACCTCCGCCTGATTGTCTACGACGGCCACCACTTTAGCGACCTCGACTGCACTTGCGATCCCTTGCCCAGCAGGCAAAACAACCGTGTTGGTGGCCACATTGGCCATGTTTTTGAAAACAAAGTCCGTCGTCTGCGCATTACTCTTGGATGGGTCTGCTGATCCATCTGCCGAGCTTAAATTCACCCGCAAAGGCATGGTACCAACTGTGCGCTGAAGCTTCACGGTTGCAGCTGTGCCTTCCTTTTCCAGCGCTACAGCTACTCCAGCCGTGGCAGTCAGAGAAAGCAGGGATTTGAGAGTATCTAGATCACTCGCAGCACCGCTGGAGGCGTTATTGGCGCTATTGCTCGTCATCGGGTCGCTGCCCGTTTTGTACTCACTCCAGTCAGAGATTCCATCACCATCAGTGTCCTTGTCTTTCGACTCCAAACGATAGAATTTACGCGAGCTAGCGGGTTTGGTGAAAATGATGGCGTCATTTCCATCTGCGACAGCTAATTTGCTCGCACCACTGACCTGCGTCCAGGCTGTGCCAGGCTCACTCGGTGCAGGTCCACCTGGTGTGCTGGATTCCCAGACTTGGTATTCTTTACCTTTTTTTGCCTGGAAATTCATCACCACACCACCTGCGGAGACGCTCATGTCTCCGACTTTCAGGCAATCATTTGGATTGCGTGGGTTGGAGCCGATGACGCTCTCCGCATAATTGGAGCATCCGTCATTGTCATCATCGCCAGCAGGACTCAGGCCCCAGCCGTTGTATAAAGACTGCCAGACATCATCCAGCTGATCAGCAGAGCCCTGACTTGGACCTGTGGAGAAGTCATCTATGATGGCTTGTGCTGTATTCAGAGCTACCGCTAAAATACAGAGATGAATGAAGATGAATTGACGCATAGAAGAGTTAGTCGAGGTGATTATGGTTGGAGCCGCCTCGATTAATCTTCTTAAATTACTGAAAATCAGTTTGCTTTGAAAGCAAAAAAAATCACTGATTTCCGCTGCCAGCAGGTGCCGTGGCACCAAACCCAGCTGGACTCGCATTCAGAATCACATCATCGAGCGTGAACATTTCCTTATCTGGTCCACCTGAGCGGATTTCCATTTGGCTGCTCGAATTCGGGTGAAACCAAAAGGGGGTCCCCCAGCGGTCGGTGAGCTGACCATTACGGATGCTGCGGTGGGCATCTGGGAAAAGTCTGCCGGGCCGCGAAGTGTCTGCTTTCCCTATCAGCGCGGCGGTGATGTCGGCATTATCACCGATTGGCATGCCTTCTTTAAAGGCGCGGCTGTACAGCGTTAGAAATTCCTGCACGATTTCCAGATCGCGGATCGGCTGGGTTTCTGTCGAATGCAGCTCATCCGCCATCTTTTGATGTTCGGGATCAATTGGGGCGGAGGCCGAGCCGCCACGCGGCAGGTTGGGTGTGGGTAAGGTTGGGCTGGCCGTTTCTACCGGCAGCTTAGCAGCCTTTTTTTTGCTTTTGCTCGCAGCCTCGATCACCACGGGTGAGGTCAGGGCGTGAAACATCCACGCCACAAGGACTGCTAGAATCAGCAGTAAAAAGGTGAGCAGATAGGGGCCTGAGCGTTTGGGGAGAGTCATATGCAGGTAGGCGATCAACAGACGGCGGCGAAGATAATAGCTGAAAATGTGCGTGTAGCCAATCAGCAGCGTAGATATGTTATCCCACTCCAGATGATTTCCCCGAAAATCTTATGCCGCCTCTTGCAGGCCGTCGCGCTGAGAGCCGGCGTACTGATGGTGGGGATTTCGTCCCAAGGAAGTGCGGCAGACATCCATGTGGCATGGAATCACTATGTCGGGGCCGATCCGGTCATTTATGACTCCTTGAGATACCGGAACAAAGCGGGACAAGAATGGTCAGTCAAGCAACTGAGCTACCTGATCAGCGGCCTTTCCCTCCAGCGTGAATATTTCTGGGATGGCCGTTCTCCTAGCTTACGGGATCAGGCCCTCATTCCCGTTCAAGATCATCGTGAAATGGATGAATCATTGGATAATATCGTCGCTAAACTCACTCAACTAAACACTTACCCTGCAGCTTTTGAGCGGGCCTTTGGTTCGTCCAAAATCACGGCTGAAAAAATCGGCCTGGCCGTGGAAAATTTTCTCTCTCACTGACCTGCCACGACTCCGGTTTCGACCACGCCATGCGGTGAGAAGGAAAACTCAGTGACGAAGAAAAGCGCGGCATTGAACTTTTCATGACCGAGCGTGAACCGCGCATGGGCAGCCTAGGTGGGGGCTGTTTTCACTGCCACTGCTCACCAATTCCGAAACAATGGACTCAAAATTTCAGACGCAGATCTTGGCAGGTTCAAAGTCACCAAGTCTAGCATTGAACGAGGAGCCCTTGCCCCACCCAGCCTGCAATATCGCGCTGACGGCTCCTTACATGCATGTTGGCTGCTTAAAGTCTCTGAAGGAAGTCATAGATCATTACAGCCAGGGCGTCATCCGCACAGAGATCTGGACCCAAACTTAGCCAAGCATCCCAATGGCGGTCTTCATCGCACAGCCGAGGACAAAAAGTATCCGTCAAATGTAGCGCCGTGGTCTGGTGCTTGACTTGGGGCGCTTGATTACGCGGGCACCGAGGTGGATTCGGTTTTCATCTGTGCGGATGCGCTCACTTTTGCTTTCGCCCAGGCGTGTGGGGTGAGCTGATCGA
>JAPLUM010000238.1 GCA_026397605.1 Verrucomicrobiota bacterium
TCTGGAGAAAGCGGATTCGGCTTTAAAACGACACGCTCATCATCATCACTCTCCAGGCTACCCGTGACCATACTGCCATCAGCACGCTTCACCGTCACGAAACGAAATTTCTCATCAATCACCTTGGACGGGTTCAGAATATGATCCAGCAAATCACGACGCCCGAACCGTGCGGAAACCTGCACCAACTCCGGCCCAAACAGACCCGCTGGCAGAGTGCGATCTGTGCTCATCGTATGACAAAAAACACACTGGGTGGCGATGGCAGCCGACCGCCCCTTTTCAAAGGACCTGCCGCGTCCCACCTCTGCTAAACGCGGCTCCAGATCCTCGATTTTCCAAACTCGATACGTATGCCCTGGCATGGCGTGTGCGGACAAGGCCGCAGGTTTGGGTGGATGAATCACATCCACCAACTGCGCCATCTCATCTGGCGGCAATGCAGCAGCCAGCTCACTGCGAGTGTCCTGAATGCATTTAAAGTAAGTGCTGGCTCCATTTAATTTTTCAGCTCGATTGAGGGCCTCAAAAACACCTCGGCGCATCGTCGGCGACCAACCCTCTTTCACATAGCGCAGGTGCATGGGATAAAACAGCAGATCCTCACTGGCGCTGGCACCACTCAAGACAGAAACCGCCTTCTCCAGTATCTGAGCAGAACCAAGTCGAATCAGCAGTCGGCACAGCTCCTGATTCATCTCACGCGTGCCCGCTGGGAAAAGAGGCTCCAGCCAGGAGAGCAGCATCTTTTGCTCAGCCGCGGTCGGATCACCTAGGCGCGCAAGGGTGACGCTAAGCGTACGCAGGACGGACAGCTTCTGTTCCTCGCGCAGGTTTTTGAAGGAGAGCGAATTCAGCCGGGCTAGGATGCCTGCACGATCCACACCATCACCCGTTCGCGCTAAAGCTAAGCAGCCTAGAATGCCGCGCCAGCCATTAGACTCGCCGAGTATCTCTTCCTTCCAGAGCCTTGTCGGTGTGCGCTCCACGGCAAGGCGCGCTGCATGGCGAATATGACGATCTTCATGCTCAAGATGCATGATGGCCACCAACGCCTCTTTAGTATCCTTTGGCCTCAAAGACTCCAACTGATGTCTCAGCATCCTGAGTTCTTGATCTTGCTGGACCATGCCAAGCTCTTGATTCTCTTTCCCCTGCCATACGACCCGATATAGTCCACTCTGCGTCCCGCGTCCGCCTGTGGTGAACCACAATGCACCATCAGGCCCCACACAGGCATCGGTTACATTAAGCGGCCTGCCAGAAACAAAGGTCTCCTGCTTCCCCGCATAGCTTGCGCCCTGAGCTTGCATCGTCACTGCAATGATACGCCCGTAACTCCAATCCAAAATGAACAGTGACTCCTCATACTTTTGGGGGAACTTGGCACCATACCCAAAGCAAATGCCAGTAGGCGACGATAGCCCGACATCCAGAACACTGGGTAGCGTATCCGCATACCAAGCCGGAAAACGCCCTGTGCCGCGACGCCAACCAAAGTCTGCACCTGGCACCACATGCAGCACACGAGTCGTCATGTACCAGGGTGCCCCCACATCACGTTCCATGTCCGCATCAAAGGTGAATAACTCACCGTCACGATTGAAGGCAATGTCCAGTGGGTTGCGCAGACCACCAGCGATCAGCTCCATGCGACCATCTTTGGGATCATAGGCGATCACATGACCCGCTGGCAGTTCCACAGTTCCGTCAAACATGCTGCTATCCCATGGATTCGGCAGCACCTGATCGTTGGCATATCGTTGCAAAGGCGAATCCTCAACAAGCGGGCTGGGCAGTAGCACATTATTACCATGCGCCACCCAGATGCGTCCATCAGGTCCTAATTTGATATGATTCCGACCATGCCCCACACCGCCTTCTGTGTGCATAAACTCTTCTTTTTCCTCGAAAACTCCATCTCCATTCCTGTCATGCAGACGATAAAGCCCCTTGCTGTTATTGGCGTTCGCATAAAGAACTCCATGCGCATACAGCAGCCCGCGACATTCCAAAAGCGAGCTTTCGATCTCCGTCATGGCACCTGACTTTGGATCAAAGCTCAGCAGGCCCTTTTTTTCCTTGGCCAGAGTCACCCTTCCCTGTGGATCAAAAGCCATGGCCACCCATGAATCTTCCCCAACTTGTGCTGACCGCAGCAGTTCCACCTTAAAGCCCGGCAATGCCGTGAATGAAGATGGATCCGTCGCCTGACTCTGTGCCCCTGGTTTAGCCAATTGCCAGGAATTATACGCATCAAAGGTCTTCTTCAGATCAAACGGATTCTTTTCTTGATCACGATCCACGGGGCCTAAAACGACCACATTCCCCTTGGATGAAGTCCATTTTTCGTCCGTCACAATCCAGCGCACCTGAGCCAAATCACCATTCAATTCCAACAGTGCCGCCACGCGTGGAGAAGCAGAAGTGATCGACATCACATTGGCACCTTCTTTGATCAAAGAGGTCACATCCAGGCTCAATGCAGATCCATCAGCCACAGGCTCGACCTTACCCAAAAGCCGCTCATTCACCCGCACCTCAGCGGAGCCTTCTGCGGCCAGCAGGAGAATCGCCTTCAAAAGAGTCCCCTTCTGCTCAAACTTCACCTCCACCTTTGCCCCAGGCTGAGACAATCCAAGCCACTGCGGTACGGGCGGCTGGTTAGCCATTTGCGAATAGCCAAGACCTACCTGCGAAAACAAGAACACCAGAAAGCATTTCATAAAAAAGACGAGCTCACTTAAAGAGCTAATCTACGCGGGAATCACCCCAATCTTCATTTCGACCGGACAATTCTGAAAGTTAGGGTCCAACTGCGCCCACATCTTTCTCACTGCCTGCGCCAGCAAATGTACATCTCCACGCGCATCATGCCGCTTCACTCCATCCGTAGAAAGACCCAAACGATGCAAAATAGGATCCAACCCGTGACCGCTCCGCCCACCCCAAATTTTGCGTGAGAAAGCTCGTGAATCCAGCATCCGCGTCTCCCGCACCGGCAAGCCATGACGCGTGCAGTTTTCAGCGATGAAACGCATGTCAAAACCAGGCCCATTGTGTGCGATCATGATGGCATCGTCACCAATGAACCGAGTAAAGGCCTGCAAAGCCTCCACCGGAGTTGGTGCCTGCGCCACTTGAGATTGGGTGATGCCCGTCAGCCCAGTGATAAAGCTAGGGACTCGATGCTGTGGACGAACAAATGTGTCAAAGGTCTCCCCAGACTCCCAAGAACCCACGCTAACCTTCAAGGCCGCGATCTGAATAATCTCGTTATGATAAGGTGAGAGTCCGGTCGTTTCGAGATCGAAGATAATGAGCTTCATGCGCCACTCTAGAAGCGCGGCTTGTTCCAGCAAGCAAGTGCAGCCTAACCTAAATAATGGATTTCCAGTCGGCGCGAACTCTACTTCACAATATTCTGGAGAATCTCAGCATCTGTCAACGGAGCGATGTTACTCAGCGGATAACGAGTTCTAAAGGCTTCGATAATCATCTGGGCGATCTTCGCATGAGCACAAGTATTTGGATGAAAACCGTCTCCAGAAAAAAGATACTCGGGGCGCGCATCCGC
>JAPLUM010000681.1 GCA_026397605.1 Verrucomicrobiota bacterium
CGACACAAAGCCCTGTTTGTAGAAGGTTTCACATGGCTGATATGTCACTATTTGGATGTAACGCAGGCACTTCGGCTGAATCCATGCAGTTGCGTTTAAACTGCCTCACTGAGGGTTGCACCATAGAACGTCTCAAATCGGCCGTCCTCATTTAAACAGACACGCAATCAGTAGCGCCTGGTTACTTCGGTTTCGCCCATTGCGGACGTTCTTCGATCACGTAGTCGGTCATCAGATACTCGGTTCCATTCCTCAGGATGATGAGCTTCACAGGATGGCCGACGCCATACATGTAGAGCCACTTTTGGAAGTCGGCGACGCTGAGGATGCGGTTGTAGGAGAACTGCACGAGGATGTCACCAGCCTTGATGCCGAGTTTCTGTGCAGGGCTGTTTTCCCAGACATCCTCAATCGTCACGCCACCGTGGTGCTTCTTCGCTGTGGGGAAATGGTGCTGCTCTTTTTCATTGAGCGGTCGCACGGAGAATCCGGTCCATGGCGATTTGAGGCTGCGCTTGGTTTTGAGGCTCTCGTAGATGTTGAAGCAGAGATTAATCGGAAGCAGATGCGTCTCAGTCGTGTCCTCAGCATGGCCTGGTTCAGGGGCAGGTTTAAAGCCTGTATAGATGGCTGCCACTTCACCTGAATCAGCATGGAAGACCGGACCACCGAGCGATGTGGTCGGGATCGTGATCTTGGCCCGAAACATCGTCGAGGCGAGGCTGTGCTGATAACACAGCTTGGTATTCAGAGCGGTCACTTCACCGTCGATGGTCTTCAATACGTCGCCATCAAACGAAACGGCCTGGAGAGCCATTCCTGGCGTGATCTCGCGCTTCACGGCGGAAACGACGGGCGTGAAGAGCTCGTCAGATTCGATCTTGAGGATGGCGATGTTGATCGTTGGCTCCACGCCGATGATCTCTGCGCCGTAGATCGTGGAACCCGATGTCACTGCGAAGCTTTCAAGCAGTCGCCCGTCTGGCTGCGAGGTTAGGTTATCATAGTTCGTGAGCACGAAGCCTTCCTTCTCGACAATGAAGCCAAGACAGCGATTCAGCACCTTGCCGCCCTTTGAGCCTGAGATGCTGACAACACCACGATGAGGCGTTTGAGCGATCAACGACGTTGTTGCCATCAATAAACAGATAACAAATTTCATGGTTGGAATGATTGGTTGAATGGATTCACCTCAGTGCCGCGCGTGATGCGGATGAATGGGTGTAGCGTGGCGGCATGGCAGGCATTGCAGCTTTGGACGACCGCATCTAGTGCATTCAGCATGCGCTGCTTGTCTTTAGCATTCACGGCCTCCTGCATGGCTGCATACGGTGGCAGTCCCAGGCGATCCATCAGCAGCGCCACAGGCTGTCCTTCATACTCTGGCACTTCAGTTTGGATCTTCTTCATCTGCTCCAGAGACTCATACATGTAAAAGTTTGCCAGCTCTGCATTGCCCGCGTCTGCCGACAAGGCCAGCTTATGAGTGAGCCTCTGTAGATCTCCCATGAGTAAGGCTAACTCGGGTTGTGTGACATCACTGCCTACAGGCTCCAACTTCCCAGCCCCATGGGTGGGAGCTTGCAGTACGATCAGCGCGTAGAGACTCACGCCAACAAGGATGAATAAAGTAGAGACGCGGACTCTCATAAGCGCAGGGGGTTCATCTGCCGAGTCACAACACAGATGCCCGATCAGCAACATTTAATGAGTGACATTTCCGGCCCATGAATCAATCAACGATCACCGGCCTAACTGAAGGCATAGGTGAATTCTCAATGACGATAGGCTTTGTGTGACGAGCCTGAAACATTAGGCGAAGTTCAACAAAAAGGTCACACAGAAGAGAAAGAATCATGCACATCTGATGCTCTGAGTGGCGCGCAATTTAACAGCTCCCCTATGAAACTTCGACTCAAACTCGTCTATTTAATCATCACTGCCGCAGGCGTGTTCAGTCACTCAAATAGACTCTCTGCGGCATCGTTCACACAGGGAAACATTGCTGTGCTACAAGCGGAAGCATCGGCGAACAACACCACAGCTTCAGTGATTGAGCTGGGGCCGAATGCGGCAGGGCAGACGCCATCTAACATCATCCCTATCGATGGCACGACAGCTCCTAACTCGATGCGCTTCAGTGGATCAGCGACGAGCACCGGATACTTGACCAACTCTGCGGATGGATCGCTACTGGTCTTCACAGGCGGTAACACCACGACATCAGGAGCGACCAATATCAATACGATCCTACCGCGTGCTGTGGGGACGTTCAATGCAGCCGGCACCTTCAATCTAGCCGCTACCTATACAGGCGTATCGGGCAACCAAGCGCGCAGTGCTACGAGCTTGAACAACACGACTTGGTTCATCGCCGATCAGGGGGGCATGTTTTCCAATGGCACCTCTACTGCAAGTCCTAGTGGTAACGTACGGAGTGCTAAGGCCTTCGGTGGGGTGGTTTATGTGTTTTCTGGATCGACAACACTCGGCAGTGTTTCGACCATTGCGGCAGCGACAGGCAGTTCATTCGTCACTCTTCCAGGCATCGCTCTGGCGATTGCTGCAAATCAAGACTTCTACCTGATTTCGTCCGGTGACAATGGTGCGGCGATGGATGTGCTCTATGTGCTGACGGCCACGAGTAACACCGCAGGGATCATCAACAAGTTCTCGCTCGTCAGCGGCACCTGGACTGCGAACGGAAGCTATACCACGTCCTTTGGTGGATTTGGCTTGGCCGCAAAGGATAGCGGCGCAGGCGCTGAGTTGTTTGTCAGCAGTGGTCAAGGCGCACTCACTGCGAACAGTGTCATCAAAGTCACAGATACTGCTGGTTACAATACTGCTATTAATATCGTGACTGCAAACAACATCACGCTCTACACGGCTCCGACTGGTAAGATTGTTAAAGGCGTGGCCTTTGCACCCTTCGCAGCCGTCACGCCGATCATCACTGGCACCGCGACAGCAGCAGCTTTCACCACGACTTATGGCACTGCATCGGCGGTGGTACAAACCTTTCCAGTCACGGGCAGCAATCTCAGCGCTAACATCACCGCCACGGCGCCTGCGGGCTTTGAGGTCTCCACTGATGGTACGACCTTTGCTGGTACTGCCAGTTTCGCTTCATCTAGCGGCAGCGTGAACGGCACACTCTCAGTTCGCTTGAGTGCCAACGCCGCTGTGCTTGGCAACTTGAATTCACAGAACATCGCGCTCACCAGCGCAGGTGCCACAACGGTAAATATCACTACAGCCGCCAGTGGCAACAGCGTCTCAGCGAAAGCACTGACCGTCACGGCAAACGATGTCAGCAAGAATCTCAATGTTACCCTCACCGGCGGCTCTGGCTCCACAGCTTTCACCAGCAGCGGGTTGGCAAACAGTGAAACGGTCGGCTCTGTCACGATCACTTATGGCGCAGGCGGAGCTGCGGCTGATCCGGCGGGCACTTACGCGACCTCGGTCGTCGCATCGCTAGCTACAGGTGGCAGCTTTACGTCCTCCAATTACGCCATCACTTACATGGCTGGAACGATCACCGTGAATCCAGCGGTCTCAGTGAGTATCAGTGGTTTAACTGCAGACAACAAAGCGTATGACCGCACCACCAGTGCTACGTTGAGCGGCACGCCAGCTTTAGTAGGCGTACTTCCAGCTGATGTCGGAAACGTCACTCTGAGCGGTACGCCGGTCGCTACTTTTGCATCGGCAGGTTTCGGCAATGGCATCGCAGTTACCGTTACGGGCTACACACTTTCCGGCTCGGCGGCAGGTAGCTACGCGCTTTCTCAGCCCACGGGTCTGACTGCAAACATCACGCAACTTGCTCTTACCGTGAGTGGTGCCGCTGTGACGCCGAAGCCCTTTGATGGCAACACAAACGCCACCATCACGGGCATGCTGACAGGTGTTATCGCGCCGGATGTCGTGACCTTCAACGGCAGTGGTAACTTTGTATCATCTGCCATCGGCACCGGTATCGCGGTGACTTCGACGAGCACCATCGGAGGTGCTAATGCAGGTAACTATGTTCTCACGCAACTTACTGGACTCACAGGCGACATCACAGCACCTACAGTGACCTCAGTGGATCTTTCTAACTACATCCGTGTGGGTCGTCATAACTTGCCTGAGTATCGCCGCACGGCACTGCCGGTAGGCACGCCGGTGAGCAATCTGCTTTGTGATGAAGCCTCGGGCGTCGCTTACAACTGGGATACCGACACACTCTTCATTTGTGGCGATGGCGGTCGCGCGATCACGCAAGTGACCAAGACGGGTCAGTTGGTGAACACGATGACGCTGGAGCTGAATGCATCCAAACCCCAAGGCACTGAATTCTATGATCCTGAAGGCATCACCTACATCGGCGGTGGTCAGTTTGTCTTTAGTGAGGAGCGTGAGCGTCAGCTGGTGAAATTCACCTATGTGGCGGGTACCACACTGACTCGTGCAGCGGCACAGACGGTGGATCTCGGCACCTTTGATGACAACACCGGCACTGAAGGTCTTTCTTGGGATCCGCAGACCAACGGTTTCATCGTGCTGAAGGAGAAGACGCCGATTGGTGTTTTCCAGACAGGCGTTGATTTTGCGCTGGGCACCGCCACCAACGGCTCACCCACGACGGCTAATTCGACGAACCTCTTTAACACCACGCTGCTGGGCATGACGGATGTGGCGGATGTCTTCGCTCTGTCGAATGTGCCTTCCATGACCGGTCAGCCGCAGGCTGGCAACCTGCTCATCCTGGGCCAAGAGAATGCTCGTGTCGTCAATGTGGACCGTGCAGGAAACATTGTCAGCACTCTGAACATCACTTCAGATGTGGGGAATCCTTTGAGTGCCGCAGACCAGCAGCATGAAGGCATCACGATGGATCGCTCGGGCAATATCTACATCGTCAATGAAAATGGCGGCGGCAGTATCGAGTTCCCTCAGCTCTGGGTCTATGCGCCATCCACGGTGCCAAATCAGGCTCCGACGGCGCTCGTGATCAACAATGCCGTGAACTCCATCCAGGAAAATACCAGCACACTTTCTCCCATCAAGGTTGGCGATCTCATCGTCACGGATGACGGCCTGGGAGTAAACACATTCAGCCTAAGCGGAGCTGATGCAGCCTCCTTCCAGATCACCAATGCTTCTCTTTTCATCAAGCCAGGCGTCGTGCTCGACTTCGAGACAAAGGCTAGCTACGCCGTGACCATCAACGTGGATGACACCACGGTCGGCACCACGCCTGATGCCACATTGAACTACACATTGACCGTGACTGATCAGATCGTGGAGATTCCTCTGCCGCCAGCACTCATCGTCACTGAAGTGGCTCCTTGGTCCAGCAGTAATAGCCCAGGTATCTTGGCGGACTGGTTTGAAGTCACCAACGTCAGTGCCGCTGCGGTGGACATCACTGACTGGAGAGTGGATGACGCCAATCCAACCTTTGCGACCGCTATTGCACTCAGTGGCATCACCAGCATCGCTCCTGGTGAGTCCGTGATCTTCCTGGAAAGTTCCGGCACGAATCCGGCAGCGACAGTTGTGGCTAATTTTAGATCTGTCTGGTTCGGTGCTAGCCCACCTGTGGGCCTGCAAGTCGGCACTTATCAGGGTTCCGGCATTGGCCTCAGCACGTCTGGTGATGCAGTGAATCTTTTCACCGCCGCTGGCACACTCCATTCAGGTGTGACCTTTGGTGCCGCAGATGCAGCCACTCCTTTCCAGACCTTTGATAACACCGCTGCTGCTAACAACACCGCCATTTCATTGCTGAGTCAAGTGGGTGTGAACGGTGCCTTCGTCGCTGCCAACAGCACCGCAGAAATCGGCTCGCCCGGCTTCTCTGCGCCTGGTGTGCTCCGTGTGACGGAAGTCGCTCCCTGGAGCAGTGGCAACAGTCCTGTGGCAGCCGATTGGTTTGAGGTCACGAACACGGGTGCCCGTGCTGTGGACATCACGGGTTGGAAGGTGGATGACAGCTCGGAGTCTCCTATCGCTGCACTGCCTCTGACCGGCATCACCAGCATCGCTCCCGGTGAATCTGTGATCTTTATTGAAACCCCTACACTTTCGACCACGAAAACCACGTTCCTCTCTAACTGGTTCGGAGCCAGTCCGCCAGCCACGCTACAAGTGGGAGCCTACACCGGAGCTAGTATCGGATTGAGTACTGGTGGCGACGCGGTGAATCTCTACGACACCAACAACGTGCGTCAGGCCAACGTGAGCTTTGCTATTTCACCTTCTGCTGCACCCTTTACCACCTTTGACAACGCAGCGGCCCTCAATGTGGCGGCGCTCACGCAGTTCAGCGTCGCCGGAGTCAATGGAGCCTTTATAGCGACCAACAGCGCCAATGAGATCGGCTCGCCTGGTGCACGCACGTCGGCACCGATTGGCAGCTCCACCGTCAGCATCGCTGCTGCCTCCATCGCGGAAGGCAATAGTGGTACGACGATTCTGAATCTGCCAGTGACTCGCACGAACACCGCCTCCGTCTTCACCGTAAACTACGCCGTCACTGGTGGCACTGCCACATCAGGCACGGACTTCACCCTCGCCGCTGGCACGCTCAGCTTCACCTTCAATGGTGCTGCCTCGCAAAACATCGCCATCACGATTAATGGCGACACGACTATCGAGAGCAACGAAACCATCACCGTGACCCTCTCTGGCATCGTGAATGCCAATGGCACGACTACTCTCGGCACCGCGGCAGCTTCTGGCACCATCACCAATGACGACACCGTGCCGGTGAGCTTCCCAGCGACTGCTAGGATCACCGCCAGCGTCAAAGGCTTCATCGATCTTGATGCCGCGCCTCTCTCCAGCACCAACGGCGCGGAAATCCCCGCCTTCGATCCTGTTTCCAAGCGTGCTTTCACATCATCAAACGCGGGCATCCAAGTCATTAATCTCACCAACCCCGCTGCTCCGGCATTCATCACCACCATCGTGCCCGCCTCGCTCGGTGTCGCTGGTCTCACGAGTAACGATGTTTCTTCCATCACCGTGCGAAAAGCCTCCGGTGCAAACCCGAGCGTGCTGGCAGCTGGCATCATTTCCTCGCCGAAGTCCGCGCTGGGTTATGTGATTTTCCTCAACCCTGCGACCGGTGCTTTGCTCGGCTCAACGGTGGTGGGGGCGAATCCAGACCACATCGCTTTCAGTCCGGATGGCACGAAATTGTTAGTCGCGAACGAAGGTGAGTTGGATGCCTTAAACGCTGCGCCCACCGTGATCGCAAGCGATACAACAGTCGGCTCAGTCAGCATCATCAGTGTGCCTGCCGCCATCACCGGTGTGCCGACTTCGCTGCCTACCACTACTGCCGACTTCACCAGTTACGATAGCCAGGCATCAGCACTCTCTGCTGCTGGTGTCCGTATTTTCCAAGGTGGCAAGCCTTCCACGGATTTCGAGCCAGAATACTTTGCCATCAGCGCAGACAGCACCAAGGCCATGGTCACTCTCCAGGAAGCCAATGCCGTAGCCACGCTCGATATCGCCACCGCCACTTTCACCTCCGTCGTGCCACTCGGGAAAAAGAATTTTTCCACCGGTAGGCATGACTTCAGTGATGCTGATGGTGCAGGAGGTGCGCGACTCATCAATCCCACTGCTGGGAATCCCGTCTATGGACTCTACATGCCAGACGCCGTCGCATCCTACTCTGCCAGCGGCCAGACCTACTACATCACCGCTAACGAAGGCGATGATCGCAACGATTGGCTCAACCCAGACGAGACGATCTTGCTGAGCAACGCCGCCTACGATCTTGACGACACCGTCTTCCCGAATGAACTCGCGCTGAAAGCAAATGCAGCCTTGGGCAAGCTCACCGTTTGTAATTCTCCCGGCCTTCGCGGTGATACCAATGGGGATGGCGACATCGATGAAATTCTCAGTTACGGCGGGCGCTCGTTCTCCATCCTCGACTCCGCCGGTGCCATCATCTGGGACAGCGGCGACATGATTGAAAACATCGTCGCCTCGCAGTTCCCAGCGAACTTCGATGATGGCCGCAGCGATAACAAAGGCCCTGAGCCAGAGGGCGTCACCATCGCCACTCTCGGTGCTCGCACCTACGCCTTCATCGGCTTGGAGCGTTCGCATATGACGCTGATGTTCGACGTCACCAATCCCGCTGCCGTCACCTTTGCCGGTGGCTTGGTCCGCAGCGGTGATCTCAATCCCGAAGGCCTTGTGGTGGTCTCTGCTGCCGATAGCCCGACTGGCAAGCCGCTCCTTCTCCAAGCCAGTGAAGTTTCCCAAACGCTCACCGTGTTTGAGCTGAATCAAACCACCGACTACACCCTACAAGTGCTCCACTACTACGGCGAGAGTGGCCTGCTCGGCATCCAGACCGCGCCGATCATGGGTGCGATGATTGATAGGTTCGATGATCAATACTCCAACACCATCGTCGTCGGTGAGGGCGATAGTTTCATTCCCGGTCCATGGCTCATCGCCGGTGCTGATCCGGTCTTCAACAACCTGCTCCATACCACCTCACCAGTGAATTCGGGAACCGCCGGTGCTCTGGGTTCGGCAAGCACATTCACTGCTGCCGCGGACAGGCACCAGTGCCGTCGGTAACTGGGTCGGTGCCAAGTTCCCACACATCACAGCTAACCTCGATTTCGCGACTGACAGCTCGCTGCGCGGGCGTGCAGATGTTAGCCTCGGCGGCGTCGGCGGCTCATCCAACAACGCGCCGAATGTAGCCACTGCGACCCTCGCCAATCTCGAAGTGAACAGCCTAAACATGATTGCCAAGATCGCCCCTTACGCGATCAAGACCCTCAATGGCCAACGCATCGGATTCGTGGGTGCCACCACCTGGGATCTTCTTTCGAAGTCCTCACCGAACGGTGCCGTGCCGAAAGACGATGCCAATGCAGCTACCAGCGATCTTCAAGAAGTGGCCGCCTATGTGCAAGCTGCCGTCAACGCCCTCCAAGCCCTCGGCGTAAACAAAATTGTCATGGTCGATCAGCTCGATGAACTTCAACGCAACAAAAACCTCGCCCCACTAGTCTCCGGCATCGACATCATGGTCGCCGGTGGCGGCCATGAGCGCATGGGGGACTCCACCGACGTGCCAGTCGGTTTCAATGGCCACGACGCGGATTTCATCGCCGATGCCTACCCCATCACCACCGCAGGACTTGATGGTCGTCCGACCCTCATCGTCACCACCGATACCGAATACACGTACCTCGGTCGCCTCGTGGCAGACTTTGATGCAGACGGAGTTCTCGTCCTGCCAAACCTGAACCCCGCGATCAACGGAGCCTACGCCTCCACCGAGGCTAATCTCCAGACCGCCTACGCCACTTTGAACAGCGCTGCCACGATCATCGCCGGCAGCACTATCGGCAGTCAGGTGAAAACCATCATCGATGCCATCAACAATGTGGTCGTCACCAAGGACGGCAACGTTTACGGCTACACCAATGTGTATCTCGAAGGTGATCGCGTCTTTGGCCGCACACAGGAAGTGAACCTCGGCAACATCACTGCTGATGCCAACGCCATCAAGGCCCGCGCCGCACTCGGTCTAGGCCTGGGCGATGCCGTCTTCTCTCTGAAAAACGGTGGCGGCATCCGCGCCTCACTTGGCTCAGTGCTGGCGAATGGCACCAAGGTTGCACCGATTGCCAACCCGCTTACCGGCAAACTTGCAGGCGGCATTTCCCAGCTCGATATCGAAAATGCGCTCCGTTTCGATAACAAGCTGATGGTCTTCGATGCCACTCCGCTCGGCCTCAAGAACATCCTCGAATTCGCTTCCGGCCTCAGCAGCGGGCCGACTGCCCAGAGTGGAGGTTACGCCCAAGTGGGTAACATCCGTTTCTCCTACAATTCTGCGCTGACTTCCGGCTCCAGACTGCGCTCCGCCGCGCTCGTCAATGAAGCCGGACAGATCGTCGCAAAAATCGTTGAGAACGGCGCAGTGCTGTCCACAGCCCCGGCCACCATCAAGTGCGTCGCCCTCAGCTTCACGGCCAACGGTGGCGATTCCTACCCGATCAAGTATCTCAACCCACCGACCAACACGCAGATCAACAACGAGACCTCGAATTTCCGGCTTTTGCTGACCAACGGCGGCCTTTCCGCTGAGATTACTAATAGAACTCTGGATTTCACCGCTGCCACCACCTACACCAGCCTCGGCCTAACCGCAGCAGATGTTCTCGGTGAACAGAAAGCCTTCCAGGACTTCCTCGCTGCGCGCCACCCGTCTCTTGCCACCGCTTACAACACTGCGGACACCGCTGTCGCCTTCGATACTCGCATCCAGCAGCTCGCCGTCCGCACGGATACCGTGCTCAGCGGCCCGGCTACCTTTGCGGCATGGTTGGCCAGCAACGGCTTCACCGGCACCCTCGGTGGCGACAGTGACAGTGACGGCGTGCCAGACAGTCTGGAATACTTCTTCAACACCAGCCCGAACAGCGGCAGCGACCGCGCTAACCTGCCTACCGTCGTGATGAATGGCAACGACCTGGAGTTCCGCTTTGCTTACCTGAACAGCACCGTCTTCACGGGTTTCCTCCAGTGCTCTGAGGATCTCATCACTTGGGTGAATGCGACACCAGGCTTGGACTATGAAGTCATCACTGAAACCGTGAACGGCGTCCAGACAGCTGCGCGTTACCGCATCTTCTGCAATCCGCTGCCGACCACGCAGGGGCCGTTCACCTACATGACGCCGTTCACCGCCTCAGTCGGACGTGGAGCCATCGATCAGCTCACCATCACCAATCATGGCATGGTCGGTGCAGGTCGCATCTCGGGTGAAGCTCTGGATAGCTTTGGCGAAACGCAGGGTGCTGCTTCCGGTCTCTCCATCACTGGCTGGAGCTACAACTCCGGTAACGGCCAATTCAACGGCACCTTTAATGTGTTGCCTGACCGTGGCTACAACAGCGGTGCCATCTACTCGAACTACGCCGCTCGTATCCACACAGTACCATTCACCTTCACCCCATACTATGGTGCTGGTGCAGTGGCGCAGGGACAGATCGTGCCGACTTACAGCAGCACGACCAAGTTCACTTATCTTGATGGCGTCACGACCAAGTTCACCACGGGGCTAAACCCAACCGGTATCAGCACCATCATGAGTCAAAGTGTCGGCACCGTGACCGCTGCCAATGGTCCTGGCGGAGCGCAGACAAGCATGATCAGTTTTGATGCAGAGGCCATCCACGTCTTCGCAGACGGCTCTGGCTTCGTCTCGGATGAATACGGTACTTACATCGCCCGCTTCAACGCCGCCAAGCAGTTTACCCGCATCATTCAGCTTCCGGTGGCCGCCCAGCCACACAGTGCTAGTGGAGTCCGAAACTTCACATCCACGACTCCGGAGCCGATCAGTGGACGGCGTGTGAATCAAGGCCTCGAAGGCTTGGCCGTCTCGCCTGATAACAAGCGTCTGTTTGCTTTGCTACAAAGCGCCACCGTGCAGGACACCAATGGAACTCAGCAGCAGACCCGCTACAACACGCGCCTTTTTGTCTATGACATCGAAGCAGCGAATCTTGAGAGCCCAGTGCTTATAGGCGAATACGTCGTGCAACTACCGCGCTACGATTTGAATGGAAACAACTCTGGTCTCGATGTAACCGCTGCTCAATCTGAAATCGTCGCACTCAGCCAAACGCAAATTCTCTTGCTGCCGCGTGATGGGAATGGTCTTGGCAAAAGCAGAGCAGAACCAATTGTCACCAAGACGGTGGATCTCGTGGACATTTCAACTGCCACTAACGTGCTTGGCCAATACGATGCCGAAGGCAATCAGATCAGTCCTCTTGGCGTGCTCCGTGCTGGTATCACGCCAGCCAGAAGCACCGTCGTCATCAATCTCCTCTCCAGCGCGGACCTCACCAAGTTTGGTTTCAACACCAACACCACTTCGCCGAATCAGTTCACCGTTGCGGAGAAGATAGAAGGCATGGCCCTCGTGCCTGATACCTCCACGAGCAGCACTGAGGACTACTTCCTCTTTGTCGCCAACGACAACGACTTCCAGTCCAGCGACGTGCGGATGCTTGATGCCACAGGAGCCGTCGTCAGCTATGGAGATGCCCGTTCTTCCGTCTCCGGCAGCCCGAAGATCACCAATGACGCCGTCTTCACCGCCTGGCGCATCAGCATCTGCCCGAACAACCGGAAGTTCTTCAGAATCGCCGTGCCTACTGCTCCTTGAGTCATCAGCCGCTAGGAGACCTTGCATCCATACCACTCGATGAAACCCAGCTTGAAGCCACCGGCTGATCGCCACGCTAACGCGGAATGGGATCAGTTCTACCATTGCCATCAAATGGCATTGGTCCGCTATGCCTGCGCTTCCGGCTGCGATGAGCACACTGCCTGGGATGTGGTGCAGGATCTTTTTTTGCGGATCTATCAGCGTGGCATGCTGCTATCACTTGGTCATCAATCCATGGATAAGCAGCGTCTCTTGCTGATGCGGACACTGCGTTGGATGATCTCAAACGCCCGGCGGCATCAGTCCACAATTCGACGTAGCGGTGGCCATACGATGGAGTCCTTGGACCTTCTTTTGGAAGCTGGACAGGAGATCCCCAGCTTCCACTCGCCCGCCACTGAATA
>JAPLUM010000203.1 GCA_026397605.1 Verrucomicrobiota bacterium
GAGAGATGAGGCCGCGTCTTGTCATACCCAGATGGCAAGCCCCAGAGCCAATGCCAACAACGTGCCACATCCTGCCCACTTCAGATCACGCCAGATTTCGTGCGCCACACCATAATGAGAATCATTCTCGGAACACATCTGACGCCGCGCCTATCAGCGGAAGCTGGCCGTGGCGGAGTTCGGCGGCATCTGCTCCGCTCATGCCATGGTCATTCGGGCCAGGCCGGACAAGGTGCTGCCGGAGTTCCTGCCCTTCCTCATGATGAGCGACCGCTTCATGAACCGCGCCGTCGAGATTTCCGTCGGCTCGCTCTCGCCCACCATCAACTGGACCACGCTCAAGCTGGAGACCTTCGAACTCCCGCCGCTCGACCAGCAGCGCCGCATCGCGGAAATCCTCTGGGCGGTGGATGAGGCGATTCAGACATGCGACCAACTCGTGGCTTCGATACTCAACGCCCGCGACAAGTTCTTTGACGATGAGTTGCGGAAGGCTGAGACACGCTCACCTGAAACCATGAAGAATCTTGGCGCGGCACTGGTGAGAATTGTCGCTGGCAAGAGCCCCAAGGCATCCAGCGAGCCCGCTGCGAAGGGCGAGTATGGCGTGCTGAAAGTAAGTGCGGCTGGTGATGGGCGATACGTTGAGTTTGAGAACAAAGCTCTGCTCAGTGCTGCTGATTTCGAGCCATCACTTGAAGTGAAGCCCGGAATGATTCTCGTGACTCGATGCAACGCGGTGCTGTCGGGCATTGGAAGAGCTTGCGTAGTTGAGCGCACGAGACTGGGATTGATGCTGAGCGACAAGACTCTTCAGCTCGTGCCGAACGAAGACGAAGCCGACACAGGCTTTCTTCTGCAAGGACTGCGCAGTGAGCCATACCGAGGCTTTGTCGAGCGCTCCGCGAACGGAACTGAGGCAAAGAACGTGTCGCAGGAAACTTTGAAAGCTTCGCCATTTTGGCTGCCACCGATTGCAGTTCAGCGTCGTGTTTCCTCCCGACTAACTTGGTGTTTTTCCTAGCAAAAGTTACTCCCGCTTCCACACTTCAGCGCAGCGGAGTTCGGTTACTCCCGACTAGCTGAGTTTGCTCAGGCTGCGGACACCGCCAGTTTGAACCTCCGGAACCAAACGCAGATACGGGGCGCAATCACAAACACCGTCTTCTCATGAGCTTCACCGAATTCAACACCGTCGAGCAGATGATCCTCGACGCCGCGACCAGCCTCGGCAGCGGCGCGGGCAGTTCCGTGTTGCGCGAGGACCCGCCTTCCGGCTGGGGCGGTTCGTTCGCAGGCACTTTAAGGTGGTCAAAATTGATTAACTCTGGTAAAGCATAAAATCATGCTTCCTGCTGGAACCCTCGCTTACACCTTTGGCAAACCGCCCGTTGTCGGGACGGGTTTGGCGTGGTCGGAGCAGGATACGGAGTTGGCGGTCACAGGGCCAGTCGCCTCGGTGGTTTATGATGATGCGGGGACACAATCGCTGACGACTCTTTTGAGCGGCTTGCCTGAAACCGGATTCACAGGCCTTAACGTGCAGGCCACCCTTTCTCAGACTGCGGCGGTGGGGAACTGGCGCGTGGGTGAGGCTCTGGCAGAAAGCTACCTTGTCCATCATCGGAACTGTCATTTTCCTTGGCCGGACGGGCGGGACATTCGGAAGAGTGGGTCCAGCCTTCCTGGTGCTGACTTGGTGGGATTTCAGAAGAATGGCGATCACCACCGTTTCGCTTTTGGGGAGGTGAAAACCTCTAGTGTGAAGGAGTATCCGCCGGGGGCCTGCTACGGTGTGACGGGGCTGAAGCAACAACTCGAAGACTTGCGGAATGATCTGGGGATTCGGGATGATTTGGTCAAGTATCTGGGGCACCGCGCGGCGAATGGCGCAGCGTGGAAGGACCAGTTCATGGATGCGGCGGGGCGCTACTTTGCAGACAAGAACGATATTCGAGTGTTCGGCCTTTTGGTGCGTGATGTCGAACCGAATGTGGATGATGTCCGGGTGCGAGTGTCATCCTTGGCGAAGGGCTGTCCGGCGCTGATGGCCATCGAACTGCTGGCAATCTACCTGCCAGAGAAGAGCATCCAGGAGCTGGGCACTCTGGCGGCGAAATCACGGAAAGGAGGTGGCTCATGAATGTGACCCACGAAACCCTGGCCAGGGTGGATGAGCACTGGGCCGTTATGGCGGTGGGCCCTTACGAGCGCCAACGCGGATTGGAGATCGCGAACGTGCGTCTCGTCACCAAGGCCGTTGGGGAACAATTGACTTTGGATCTGCCGAATCCGCATTCGAGTGGTGAGGACCTCTTGTCGCGTCTGGCACTTGCCTACGAGATGGCGGCGATTGAGGGCTTGAGCGCTTTCTTGAACACCACCTCGGGTGACCTTGAGCTTCAGAAGCAATGCGCGGCTGGTGCGTGGCGTGCCTTTGAGATTGGACGAATGACGGATCCACCCGAAGGAACAGACCGCCGGGTTCTGCATCTGCTCCACCTTTCGGCCCTAGCCTATTGTGGTGATCGCTGGACGGACCTGCGGCGCTGGTATCGCGATGAACCGGCACTTTGTGCCATTCCTTCGGTAGCAGATGCTAAGTGGGACCGGCGGCTGCTCTATCGGCTGTTCGAGTGCTGGGTGCGGCTCTTCCGCAAACAGGACTGGGATGATCTGGACCGCATCCGGGAGATTGTGGTGGGTCTGCGCGAAGATCAGAAGGAGTTTGAAGAGACGGTGCTCAAGTCCGGCAGCGATGCCGAAGACCGTGCCATAGCACTGCGGTTGGTGTCTCTTTACCATTGGGCGAAGGCGACGGAGTTGCTGGCGAAATACATGCTCCAGGGGGAGCCGGTGGGTATCAATGCGCTGCTGTCGAAGCATTACGACGCGTCCATTGCTGCCGCCACGGCAGCGGCGGATTCTCAACTGGAAATGCTGATGCGCTGGCTTCATGCAGCATCATCGCAAATGGTGGCAGGATCAATCTGGCGTGTGGCGCGGGCGGTCAATTCCCGTGTGACGAAGTTCGTCCATAAGGTCACAAAACAGCAGGGCTTGTTTGAGCTGTTGCCGCCGCAGCGTGCCGCGTGGCTGGAGCAAGGCCTACTCGACCAAGCGGCCACGGCTGTGGTGATCGATATGCCGACCTCGGGAGGCAAGACTTTGCTGGCTCAGTTCAGGATTTTACAGGCGCTAAATCAGTTCGACGCGGAGAATGGCTGGGTGGCCTATGTGGCTCCGACTCGGGCACTGACCGCTCAACTCACCCGTCGTCTGCGCCGCGACTTCAGCCCCATCGGTGTAAAGGTGGAAGCACTGACAGGCGCGGTGGAGGTGGATGCCTTCGAGGAAGAACTGCTCAAGCAGACCGGAGACAAGCGTGGCTTTGACGTGCTGGTGTCCACGCCGGAGAAGCTGCAACTGGTGATCCGCAACAAGAAGGTGCCGCGTCCGCTGGCCCTAGTAGTGATGGATGAGGCCCACAACATCGAAAGCGAATCGCGCGGAATGCGGATGGAACTGCTGCTAGCAACGATCAAGCAGGAGTGCGCCCGAGCCAACTTCCTTCTACTCATGCCCTTTGTTGAGAATGCCGATAAACTGGCCCGCTGGCTGGCTGAAGATGCAAGAGCTGGGCGTGCGATCAGCCTTGGCACCACGGCCTGGAAGCCGAATGAGCGGATCGTGGGCGTCTACCATGCCGAGGCCGACGAAAGCGAGCGTGCAGGGTGGCGGATGCGCTTCGAAACTCTGATCAACACGCCGAAAGCGATGCACCTCAAGGGCGTGCATTATGCGGATGGGGTGAAGCCGCTGGACGTGGCGAGATCGAAAGTTCTCAGCAAAGGCAAACAGTGCGGTCCTGGATTGCAGACAGCGGCCATGGCGAAGATCTTTTCCGGTCGCGGTAGTAGCATCGCCGTTGCAGACACCAGTCCTC
>JAPLUM010000429.1 GCA_026397605.1 Verrucomicrobiota bacterium
GAAAGGCTCTCATAATCATGGATGGGCACATGAGCTTGGAAGTCGCTGGCCTGATGCAGGTTCGCAAAGCCATGCTCACGACCAAAGACACTGGCTGAGTGTCGTTTGATCAGACGTTTGAGCACTCGCTGCTGAGCCTCGGCAGGCTGCTGCAAGGCATAGGCGAGCCGCCGTTGTGCTGGCTGACACGCCAGAGCCCAGAGGGTGTTGCCGATGACAGAGCGCAGTTTCATGCCAGTGCTTTTTTGAGCCAGCGGTGGCCGATGCCATGCGTGGTTGCCAAGGAGACTTCGGCAAGGCAGACAAGCTCATCACCTTCTGCATAGGTTGGATTGCGCTCCAAGAAATAGTGTACATGAGGATCATCCTGACGCCCTTCTGGCACTTCGGCTAATCCTGCCGTCAATGGCCCGCTAGAGCGAACGATGCCCGTGTTTGGATCAAAGGCGGCACCGAATTTTTCCGTGGCGACGCTTTGCCATAACTCAGAGCTTTCACAGTCAGGATTAGGCAAATAGAGACGAAAGAAAAGAGGTAGGTAGAGATAGGTGCGATAGCCTTTGGAGATGAGCAGCCAATGCAGCGGCAGAGTCGGCTGGAGCTGCAATGCCTGCGCGGCGACAGCGCACCAGCCCCGCGCCAATTCTTGTGTTCCCCATTGCTCTTGAGCGATGATCGTATCGCCAGAAAAAAGCACTCGAATAGGGCCTTCCTTCGTGTGGTGCAGATAGATCTGCTGGGTGGAAAAGCCACAGAGATGGCCGGCCTCATCCAGCAGCAAGATGACATGTGTTTTCTCTGACAAGTCGGCCTCGAACTTCTCTGCCGTGACACCATCGTAACAGCGCTGCATGAGGTGAAGCATGTCACTGCGGCGCTCTTGCCCCAAAGAGCTGGCGGTGACGATTTGGTGATGCAGTTTCATGCGTTGCGTGGATGCCGGATGACCCAATGAAGCAGCGCTGGATACAAGGCGGCGACCTCGATCCAGGTGATGAGATTGATGCGGCGAAACTCGGCGGAGTCAGCTGCGAAGTAGATGCCATGCAGAGGATCTGCCACACGAGAGAAGAGCCATGCATTGAGCGCCTCACCGATGAGCACAACAATGAGCAACCAGCCGAAGCGACGAGCTGAGAGAAGCATTTTGTCAGCGGTCTGCGCTCGCGGCCAAAGAACAACAAGAAGGATGAGCAATGCAGCGAGATCATGGCTAATCCCGTACGCACAGCGCCAGTTTTGCCAAAGATAGAGCATGGGGGCTTCAATCAATGCACGCAGGACAAAGCTCGCGAAAAAGAGACCAAAGAGGCCACGCAGCGGACGTGCTAATCTTTTCTCCCGCCATAGGGCTGCGGGAATGATGAAGAAGCAGGAGAGCGCGAGATTCAGCCACAATACCTTGGCCAAGGAGATGTCGCCACCGACTTGAGCATGATGATTCTGCCACCAGCCGAACTTGAGGCAGAGCATGAGAATGAGCAGCAGACAGATGCGCATGGTTCAAAAGCGGATTCGGACAGTTTTACTGCTTTCTTCAAGCGGCGTGGAGTCACCACGCTCTGCCCGCCGACGGAGAAGTTGCATGTGAGAGCCTACGAGGTCGGTTTCGAGATGTGTCTGACGCTCGCTGCCGAGTCGGCGCACGTTATCGCCATGCTTTTTCAGGATGTCCACGTCCTGCTGAATGATGCGCCGACTCATGGGTTCAAACATAAGCCTCATCAGCCAGCCGATGTTTCCATGACGAAAGGTGATGACAGTGAACACCTGCGTTTGAGAGTCCGTGATCGGCACGGCATGAGACGTGATGATGTAATGATGCCTCGGGCCAAACTCGTAATCCACTCGACTGACATTTGGCATGATGAAGCGATCTGTGTGTCTCAGCGGCAGCCCTTTTGGATACAGCAAGCGTGAGACAAGACTGTCCGTGATCGGCTCGTCAGCAAAGGTCACATCCACTCCGTCAGCATGTCGGCGCACCGTTGCCTCAACTTCTCGCGTGTCAGGATTCCGAAACCAACCACGATGTACGGTGGCCGTGTGTGGGCAGTCGAGGAAGTTTTCCAGACAGGCTTCCACACTTGATTCAAAACGTGTGCTCATGCGAAAGGTCAGCCAGCCTGACTCATCAAGATGCGGGAATTGAAACGGCTGGACTGTTGGTTCGGCTTCGCCGGGCCAAACCCAGACATAGCCCTGCTGCTCCATGACAGGATAGGTGCGGGTTCGTGCCGAGGCGGGAATGGCCCCATCCGTGCCGAGCGCAGGGATGTGCGTGCATTTCCCATCATCTCCGAACGACCAGCCGTGATAAGGACACACAAGGCAGCCATCTTTCACAAAGCCTTGAGATAAGGGTGCGCTGCGGTGAGGACAGCGGTCTTCAAAGGCATGGGCCACGCCCGATGCATCACGCCAAAGAACCAAGGGCGTGCTGAACAGAGTCACAGCCCGTGTTCGGCGCTTCAGCGCAGACGACGTGCATGCGATGTACCAGGCATTGCGTAGTGACATGAGAATTTATTTTGGCGATTTTACTGCCGAAGCCAAGCCCTTGGGCTGCATAAATTCAATCCGATGATAGCGATCCGTTTCGACGCCTTGCAGCTTTTGAAGTTCACCTCCCGGCCAGCGGATCTCGATGTCCACGGGGACCGAGTTGCCGCCGAGGCCAAAGTGCAGGCGGCGGTCACTCTGAGCAGAAAACCCTGATGTGAGCGAGACTTCACGCATCATGCGCTGACCGGAAGTCGTCACAAAAACCTGCGCGCCGATCGCGTCGCGATTCACTCGTATTCCATCACCGACGAGGTGAAGACCTATCCAGTGCGGATTGGCACTATCCATCCGCGTGTTCCTAAAGATTTCGGCTGGTGCGAACTGATGAGTGAGCACAAGATCTAGATCGCCATCGTTATCGAAGTCAGCTAGCGCTGCGGCGCGTGTGTTGGTTTCTGCGATCAGGCCCACAATCTCCGCTACATCTTCAAATCGTGTTGGAGCATGACCATGGTGGAGATAGACGCGGTTCTTTTGCTTTCCCCAGATTTGATAGCCGCGCATGTCAGCCCAGCGGTCGGCGTAGCTGTGAACTTCAGGTCCGGCCCGCATGACATGACCAGCGATGTACCAGTAGTCACGCGGCGTGTCGAAACGCTTGTCAGGTGTGTCATCGACCATGCCATTCGCCTGCACCATGTCGAGCCAGCCATCTAGATTCAGATCGCCCAAGGCTGCACCCCAACCGAAACGCTTCTCATTGAGAGTGCGCCTCTCGCTTGCAGTGTCACGAATATGAGGGTGGAAAGGATCGGCCGGATTATTCTCAAATCGCCAAAGTAAACTGCCTTCTGCCTGTAGCGGCGCGTGGACATTGGAGACTTGTAGATCCTGCCAGCCTCGGTTATCGAGGTCGCCGATAGAGACATTCATACCCTTGTAAGTGTCGCGTCCCACGCTGCCAACGAAGGTGCCAGCGATGCGCTCGAAGCCGCGACCTGACTTGTTCAGATAAAGATCATCTGGCCCGTAGTCGCTGGCACAATAAAGATCCGGCCAGCCATCCTGATTTAGATCCGCTGTGCCGACTGCCATCGTCCAGTGTGTCTCACCCATGCCGAGAGTAGCGATATCTTTTTTATGAAAATGACCGTTCCCGAGATTGCGGTGAAACACATTTAGCCCACCATTGGTCGCATTGTGCCAGGTGGAGTGCATGAAATGAAACATGCGTCGATCATCCGGTAATTCCGCATCAGGCAGTTTGAAAATGTTGAAGCGCTGAGGCGGATCATAGTCAGGCAGATTGGGGCGCATGGCATTGCCGGTGAAGAGATCGAGATCGCCGTCGAGATCGAAATCGGCGAGTGTACCAGCCACACTCACGGTGTATTCATCGAGACCTGCTTCATTCGTTGCATCTCGGAAATGAATGCTGCCATCAGCTGCCAATTCATTTTTGAGTAGTCGCAACTTTCCCCAACCAGTCAGCAGTATCAGTGACTGACGGCCCGAGTTATCGTAGTCCGCAAACAGCGCCCCAGAGACGATACCATGTTGCTCGGGAGATGCGCTGATGTCCGCAAGCGCAGGCAGAGGCACACGCTGGAACTTCATGCCGCCGAGATTACGATAGAGTGCATTGCGATCTTTTCGTGGATCGACTCGCGTCAAGAGATCACCCAGTTGTGAATGCACGCCCGTTTCAGCTGCCGACAAAGCTTCAAAACGAAACCCAGGCTTCGGGGCGAGAATCGTCGGATGCAGCCAATGCACATAGGTCTGTGCACCGAGAATGGCAAAGCTCAGCAGCGTCGCCGTACGCACAGCCCAGACCCGCAGGCCAGGAAGAGTCCAATCACGATGGGTGATGTGAAGCCATGTCCAGCGTAAGCTGCTGGCCGTGAAAAGAGCAAAGAAGATCGTCGCCAATGACGAGCGCAGATGAAAAGCAAGATCAAGAACTGCCACCAAAATGCCCCAACCGATCTGCGCCCAAAAACCTTTCGGCGAGGTCTTGGGGTCTGTGATCATGTAAAAGGTAAAGAGGAAGAAGGCCGGAGAAGCCAACGTGCCTCGAATGATCGTCTCTGCTGGGAGGTGCCAGCGCATGATCCAGGCACGCAAAGCGGTCAGCAGGGCAAAGGAGATCAAAAACGAGAGGATCAGCGGCGTGCGGCCAATGCGGAACACAAACAGCACCAGTGCACCCATGATGATCAAGGCAACGATGGCGGCATCTCCACCCCATTGATACGCAGGAGCCGAAGCGAAGCGTCCGCCACCCAGCACCAGCGCCGCCATGACTCCACAGAGGTTCGGATTGAAAACATGCCGTCCCTGGAAGGTCAGTACATACTTTGACGCGATGGCAAAAAAGGCAGGTAAAACGAGCAGGAACAGATCGTGCGGATAGTTCACCAACAGGGAGAGGCCCAAACCCGTGATGCACGCACTCAGCGGCACGAGTTTCTCTCGTCGAAACATCCAGGCAAAAAGAACTTCAAAACCAGCGCAGCACGAAACAGTAAGCGCAATCTGCAAGGGATCACGATTGAAGCCGAGCACTGTTGTGCCTAGCAAGCAGTAAGCCACCATGATGGAAGCAAATGCCCATCGCGGATCATTTTTTGAAGGCCAAAGCCAGACATTAAGATTGGCGGACATGACCTGCATGTTCCGCCAATCCAGACTCAGAGCAAGTGAGACCTCACTCGATCAATCATTGTAAGCCGCTTCGCCGTGCTCGGCGAGGTCGAGGCCTTGGCTCTCTTGATCGCTATTGACGCGCAGAGGGATGAAGAGGGCGATGACTTTCAGGATGATGTAGCTGGCCACACCGGAGAGGATCGTGGTGTAGAGGGCCGCAAGGATTTGAGTTTTGAGCTGGGTGGCGATTTGGAAATCACCGAGACCACCGGCAAAGGAGGTGGAGCCGAAGACGGCCACAAGAATGGTGCCAACGAAACCGCCGACGCCATGCACGCCGAAGACATCGAGTGAGTCATCATAGCGGAACTTCTGTTTCAGCTTAGCGCAGGCAAACCAGCAGATGATGGCGGACGCAGCACCGATGCAGAGGGCGCCGATGGGTCCGACCTTACCCGATGCAGGCGTGATGGCGGCGAGTCCCGCGATGGATCCAGTGGCGATGCCGAGGGCGCTCGGGCGACGGACTTTGATCCATTCGATAACCATCCAGACGAGGGCTGCGGTGCAGGCGGAGAGATGAGTGACGATCAGCGTCATGGCAGCACTACCATTGGCGGCGAGCTGACTACCTGCATTGAAACCAAACCAACCGACCCAGAGCATACCAGCACCGACGAGGGTCAGCGGCAGATTGTGTGGCAGCA
>JAPLUM010000077.1 GCA_026397605.1 Verrucomicrobiota bacterium
TTTCTAACCGCACTCATCTCTCAAGCCGCTCTGACAGATGAAGATTGTTCCTCTTATTCCTGATAATGCCCCATTCTCCTCAGAACAGCGGGCCTGGCTCAATGGCTTTCTTGCCGGAGTCTTGAATCGCGGTGCACCAGCTCCGGGCAGTGCATCCATGGAAGAGAAACAACCTCTGCTCATTGCCTACGGCAGTCAGAGCGGCAATGCGGAAAGTTTGGCCAAGCGGCTGGCCAGGGAAGCATCGGGTCGGGGTTTCGCAGCGCGAGCTGCGGGCCTCGACTCGCTGCAACCAGCCGATCTCATTAAAGATAAAAACGTTCTTCTCATCACCAGCACTTGGGGTGAAGGAGAAATGCCCGACAACGCTATCTCCTTCTGGGATAGCCTTAATCAAAACGGCAGCAGTCCCAAGCTCGACAGTGTCCAATACAGTGTGCTCGCCCTCGGAGACATGAACTACGGAGACACCTTCTGCCTTGCTGGGAAAAAGCTCGATTCTCGCCTCGCTGAACTTGGAGCCAAACGCATCGTCGATCGTGTGGATTGCGATGTCGAGTTTGACGACCTTGCTAAAAAATGGTCCAGCGCAGCCTTCACAATCCTCAGCGGATCTAGCGCTGCTACTCCGACTGCCAAAGCTGAAGAAACGGGATACTCAAAAAAGAAACCCTTCCCTGCTCCGCTCCTTTCAAACAATAATCTTAACACCGCCGGTAGCAGCAAAGACACACGCCATATCGCCTTTTCTCTCAAGGGTAGCGGCCTGACCTATGAGGTTGGCGATGCTCTTGGTGTGTTCGTTCAAAACTGCCCTGACGTGGTGGACTCAATCATTGCAGCGCACAGCTTTGATCCAGAAGCCGCCGTTAGTTTGCCAGATGGAGGCACTGCTTCTTTGCGTGAAGCACTCATCAAGCACTACGAAGTGCGTCAACTTCTGGGAAAAGCGCCTGAAGCAGATACAAGCTTAACCTCATTTATCGAAGACCTACGCAAGCTTCAGCCACGCTTGTATTCCATCGCCTCAAGTCTCAAAGCTCATGCAGAAGAGGTGCATCTCTGCGTGGCTGCTGTGCGCTACAGCACAGATGGTGTGGCGCATAAAGGAGTGGCTTCCACCTTCCTTGCGGATCGTTTGTCCCTTGGAGAAACGACAGGCCTTTACTTCCACACAGCCAATCATTTCCGTTTACCCACTGATTTATCAAAACCAGTCATCATGATTGGCCCAGGAACAGGTATTGCCCCCTTCCGCGCATTCATCGAAGAACGTGAAGCCACGGCTGCTTCTGGCAAAAACTGGCTTTTCTTTGGCGATCAAAAACGTGCCACAGATTTTCTCTATCACGATCAAATCACCGAGTGGCTGAAGAAAGGCACACTCACTAGACTGGATACCGCCTTTAGCCGAGATCAGGAAGAAAAGATCTACGTTCAAACGCGCATGCTCCAGGCCTCCAGCGAACTCTGGCAGTGGCTAGAAGAAGGAGCTCATTTTTACGTCTGCGGCGATGCTAAGCGCATGGCTAAAGATGTGGATGCTGCGCTGCATGAGATCATTCAAACCGCAGGCAGTAAAACAGCTGACGAAGCCACTGCCTATGTGGCTCAAATGAAGAAAGACAAACGTTATGCCCGCGATGTCTATTGATTCTAATATCGCAAATCATGGTTCAAGCGTCGCTTCGCGGCGCGGTGACAAGAACCTCGTGGGGTCTCATGCGTTCCGGGGGTTGAAGCCCGCGGCTACGGATCAAATGCCACTTCGTGGCATCCATACACCACACCGCACAAATGAACCTGTGCCCCCCTTAAACGTATCGCAAAGCGACACCTATACCTTAACCCTCGGTTGTGACCCACAGGATTTGACCACGAGTAACTCTTCGCTTCCCTCTGTCGCAAAGCGACACCTGATGTGTAGCCGTGGGTTTCAACCCACGGAAAAGATCACACGCACATCTCCCATTCCCCGTGTCGCAACGCGACACTTGAACCTAGCCGAGGAGATAGCGCTCATCCCAAGGCACCTCATGCCGCTCCAGCAAGGTGCGCAATTCGTCTTGAAAGGCACCTATATCATGGTGCTCCTCTTGCCGACTGATATAACGAATCACCACGTCCAAGCCCGACTTGCTTACCGCAAAAATGGCGAATCCGTCCTGCCATGCGAAATCCTTCAAACTAGGAAAGGTGTCGTGAATCCAGCGAGACGAGCCGCCCTTGATTTGCTTCACTACATCACTCACCGCCAAACGCGGCGGGATTTGCAACAGCAGGTGAACGTGATCGGCAATACCTCCGATGATGAGGGGCTTGCTGCCGTTTTCGTTGGCTATGCCACCCATGAAAGCCCACACGCGTTCACGAACATCGGGATCGACCAGCCACGGGATTCGGTTTTTCGTGGAGAAAACAACGTGGTAATGGAGGCAGTGAAAAGTGCTGGCCATGCGCTAAGAAAGAACATTAATAGAAAAGGTTCAAGCGTCGCTTCGCGACGCGAAGAAAAGAATCTTACGTTCTGCCATTCCTTCCGTGGGTTACAACCCACGGCTAAAGATCAAATGCCACTTCGCGGCATCCAAGGGCCGCAACTCACAAGAACAAACCTCTTTACAGCCTGTTCGCATGACTGAACTGACCACCTTTGATTCTACAGCAACAGCCGATTTCTCAGCTGAGCAAAAACGTTATCTCGAAGGTTTCTTCGCAGGTGTTGCGGCAGGTGGCGTTAGCTTTGGAGATCTGACTTCAGCTCCCGCAGTCGCAACCACGGGTCCATCGCTAGATGACCTCACTAAGGAAGAGCGCATCAAGCGTGAACTGTATCCTTTTGACGCCATCGAACAGCTCGTCATGGATGCGCGCTGGAATGCAAAACCTGATCCTGAGTCAGTTTTCCGCTACAAATGGAATGGTCTTTTTTGGCTGAATCCGGTCAAGGATGGCTACATGTGCCGACTGCGTATCCCTGGTGGCGTGGTGAAGAGTTATCAACTCCGTGAAATCGCAGCCATCGCCAATGAACTGACCACAGGCTACATCCAAATCACCACTCGGAACAATTTCCAAATCCGACTCATCGAGCCGAAGAACTGCCCCGAAGTTTTACGTCGGATACAAGGCTGCGGATTGCATTCCAAGGGCGCAGGCGCGGACAACATCCGCAACATCACGATGAATCCCTGTGCAGGCTATGATCCCTATGAGATCATTGATGTGCGCCCCTTGGTCAATGAATTGGCGACATTGATCATCAGCTCAAAAGAGTTCTATGATCTGCCACGCAAATTTAACATTGCTTATGATGGCGGCGGCTTGATCTCCGCAGTGGAGGACACCAATGACATCGGAGCTAGTGCTGTCAAAATTGGCGAGAATGCAGAAGGTATTGAGCCAGGAGTTTACTTCCGTATTGCGCTGGGTGGGGTCACAGGACATCAGACCTTTGCCAGTGATTGGGGCGTCTTGGTGAAACCCGAGCAACTCAATGACGTGATGGTCGCACTGCTGCGCGTTTTCATAGCCTTCGGTGATCGAACCAATCGCAAAAAAGCCCGATTCAAATATGTCATCGAGGACAAAGGTCTAGACGGTGTATTGATTGAAGCAGAGAAGCTGCTGAAGTTTAAGCTTATCCGTCTGGCCCCTGATTCTGCAATCCAGGAGAAGCGCAGTTTCTCTCAGCAAGGGCACTCCCACGTTGGCACCTATCCACAGAAACAGGACGGGCTTGTGTATGTGGGTGCGACCGTCCCCGTGGGGCAGATGACCGCCAAACAGCTCACACGACTGGCTGATCTAGCAGACAGCTATGGTTCAGGCGAAGTCAGGCTGACCGTTTGGCAAAACTTCATCATTCCAAACGTCAAAACAGCTTACGCCGCCACTTTGGCGAAGTCCTTGAAAAAGCTAGGCTTTCCCTGCGAAACCTCGACCTTACGCAATGGCTTCATTGCCTGCACGGGCAGTAAGTATTGCAAATTTGCCGCTACGGATACCAAAGGACACGCCATCGCCATGATGGAGTATTTGGACAAGCGGATGAAACTGGACACACCCGTGAACGTGCATTTCACTGGCTGCGCACACAGTTGTGCTCAGCACTTCATGGGAGATATCGGATTGCTCGGCACCAAAGTGAAATCGGAGAGTGGTGAAGGTTACCACATCACTGTCGGCGGTGGCTTTGGCGAAAACCGCAAGATTGGCCGCCAGATCTTTAGCGGTGTTCCCATTGAAAGTCTGGGCAGCACGCTTGAAGTCATGCTGAAAGCATACGTTAAAGCCCGCCAAGAAAACGAAAGCTTCCACTCTTTCTGCAATCGACACACGGTTGGCGAACTGCAAGTAGCCTTTGATTCCGCAGCCTAATTGATGATATAAGATTTATGATTCATGATGCGGCAAACGATCCAGTGATGAGCGGAAGCTCGTCTTTTGGAGCCGTTCATACCAGGCCAGACATCCTTCAAGAAACACTGCGTGAACAACAAACGCTCCGCACACCCGTGGCGCTCTTCTCTGAGGAGTATGATGCAAAGTCTGTCCGAGATCGCTTCACCCATCTCATCCCACTCTCAAAACCCAATCCTGGTGAGCAGTATGGATTTGAAGTCAATCTAGATGCCTGCACTGGCTGCAAGGCCTGCGTTGCCGCTTGTCATTCACTCAACGGACTGGATGATGATGAATCCTGGCGTGACATGGGCTTACTGATCGGCACACGCATTCAGCCATATCAGCAGACCGTTACCACAGCCTGCCATCATTGTGCTGAGCCAGCCTGTGCAGACGGCTGTCCAGTGCTGGCTTATGACAAAGATCCCATCACAGGCATCGTTCGGCATTTGGATGATCAATGCATTGGCTGCTCATACTGCATCCTCAAGTGCCCGTATGATGTGCCTAAGTTTAACCTCAAGCGCGGCATCGTGCGTAAGTGTGACATGTGTCAGAGCCGACTCGCTGATGGAGAAGCTCCAGCCTGTGTGCAAGCCTGCCCCAACGAAGCGATCAAGATCAAGGTAGTCAAACTGGATGAAGTGCCGGATCGGGGTCAAATCATTGCGGGGGCCTTTGAATCCAGCTACACGAGGCCTACCACGACCTACCTTTCCGCAAAGCCAATCCCAGATCATGCAAAACCTGCGGATGCTGGTGCCCTCAGACTTGATCACGCGCATCTGCCTCTGACGGTGATGCTGGTGCTGACGCAGATGAGCGCCGGGACTTTTCTCATCAACGCACTCGCTGCTTGGCTCGGCGCTGTGGATCTGTTTGAAGCGGGGATCGTTTCACTCGTTGCTTTAGTGCTTGGTCTGGCTGGCATTTCCCTGAGCATTCTCCATCTGGGTCAGCCGCTGAAAGCTTGGCGTGCATTCATGGGCTGGCGGAAGTCATGGCTATCACGGGAGATCATAGCCTTTGGTCTCTTTGCCAAGCTTGGCATGTTGCCCCTAGCAGCTTGGTGGTGGGGAGATTTTGGTTTGCTGCGCTGGGCCATTACACTGGCTGCTTTCGGTGGTGTCATGGCCGTGTTTACCAGTGTCATGGTCTATGTGGATACGCGACGTCCGTTTTGGTCCATGAAGCTTACCTTTGGCAAATTCTTTGGGACGATGCTGCTCCTCGGCACAGCCGTGCCAGGTGTTGCGTGGGCTTGGCTGCATGTGCCGGCTGCTCAAGTGGCTATTCCTGTAGCTCTAGTCCTGCGTTGGTTAGTTTCACTCTTTGAGATGAGGGAGATCAAACTCGCTCAGGCAGAGGAATCCAGCCCATGGCATCTCAGTGCGCGCATTCTCACGGAGAAACTGCCGCATCTTCTGAAGACGCGCCGGATCATGCTGGCTATCGTTGGCATTGTACTGCCGACGATCATCATCACACAATTTCATGTGCCAGTTATCTTCACTCTGTCCGTCGCCATCACGCTGGCTAGCCAGTTGATTGAGCGCTATTACTTCTTCACCGCTGCCGCTGGCAACAAGATGCCTGGGAACTAACATGATCAAACTGCCTGCCATGACCTTTCGTGAGTGGACCGGCCCGCTAACGGCGGATCTGGTGCGCGAGCCAGCGCAGTTTGGATTGGGGCAGGTGCCCTCTCACTTAGTTCCAGATGCCACGACTAAAGCCATATGTGGCTTCTGCTCGACAGGCTGTGGATTAACGATTCATCTCAAAGACGGTGAAGCGGTCAATCTAACGCCCGATGCTGATTATCCCGTCAATCTCGGCACAGCCTGCCCCAAAGGCTGGGAGGCCCTCACCGTGTTAGATGCACCGGATCGGGCAAAGCTGCCTCTGCTGCATGGCAAGGAAGTCGATTGGGACACAGCTCTGCGATATTTTTGCAGCAAGATGCGGGAGATTTTAGATGCGCATGGCCCTGAGGCTGCTGCATTCTTGAGCACAGGACAGATCATGTTTGAAGAGATGGCCTATCTGGGTGCCTTGGCCAAGTTTGGCATGGGCATGATCCATGGAGATGGCAATACACGCCAATGCATGGCCACAGCTGTTGCTGCTTATAAGGAGAGCTTTGGATTTGATGCACCGCCCTTCACGTATGAGGATTTTGAGCAAAGTGACGTGCTAGTCTTTATCGGAGCCAATCCCTGCATCGCCCATCCGATCATGTGGCAAAGGGTGCTCAAAAATAAGCGCAACCCTGAAATCATCGTGGTCGATCCACGCAGCACGGAAACGGCCATGGCTGCAACACAGCACTATCCGATCAGACCGAAGAGTGACCTGACGCTGCTCTACGGCATCGCTCATTTACTCATTCGGGATGGTGGACTGGATCAGGACTTCATTGCCAAACACACCCAGTTTGCCGAGACGATACGTAAAGGCACGCAGCGAGTTTCCTTCTGGTGGACGATGGGTGTGAATCAAGGCCACCAGGCCACACGCACAGCTCAGGCCATCATCAATCTAGCCTTGATGACGGGGAACATCGGTAAGCCAGGCACAGGCGCAAACTCGATCACCGGTCAGTGCAATGCGATGGGGTCGCGCCTGTTTTCAAACACCACGAATCTGCTCGGCGGACATGATTTCCGTAATGCCATGCATCGTGCAAAAGTGGCTACTGCGACAGGTATCCCCGTCGAGCGAATTCCAGATCGCCCCAGCCTAGCCTATGATCAAATCATCAAGGCAGCCGACGAGGGAAAGGTCAAAGCCATTTGGTTTGTGGCCACCAATCCGAGTCACTCATGGATCGATCAGAACGAGATGAATCGTGTCTTGGATAAGCTGGATTTCCTCGTCGTGCAGGACATGTATTGCAGCACTGAGACGGCCAAGCGCGCCCACCTTGTGCTGCCCGCAGCAGGCTGGGGTGAGAAGGAAGGCTGCTTCATCAATAGCGAACGTCGTCTTGGCTACAGCCCAAAAGTTCGCCGTGCCCCAGGGCAGGCGCTAGCTGACTTTCACATTTTCAAGCTCATCGCGCACTACTGGGGATGTGGAGATCTGTTCCGCGAATGGACCAGCCCTGAAGCCGTCTTCCGCATCCTGCAGCGTTGCTCAGAAAATCAACCTTGCGAGATCACTGGCATTGAGGGTTACGACATGATTCGGAAGAGCGGCTGAATCCAATGGCCGCTCACGAAATCTCAGCTGAGCGAATTCAAATCTCAGATCCCGCAGCACAGACGCTTGTTTGCTGACGGCCTCTTCTTTACCGCCGATCAACGTGCGAAATTTTGCTTTGTTAAGCCGGAGGCCCCACCTGAGCAGCGCAGCGAAGAGTATCCCTTCATTCTCATGACCGGACGCGGTAGCAGCGCGCAGTGGCATACAGAGTCACGGACAGGAAAATCAGCGGTGCTCGCAAAAATGACTCCTCTGGAACTCATGCTCGATTTGAACCCAATGGATGCCGACAAGCTAGGCCTGCGTGATGGAGCCAAAGTGCGGGTCATCTCAAAACGTGCGGAACTCACGACGATGGTGCGCATCACCAACTGCGTCTCTGCTGGAGAAGTTTATCTACCCATGCATGATGGGCGTGTGAATCAACTGACTCACGCCTCTTTTGATCCACATAGTCGGCAACCGAGCTACAAGCATAGCGCCGTCAGATTGCAGCCTGCGTAAACCCAAGGTTGCCCAGGAAAGAAGAAAGCGCTCTTCTTACCGAATGAACGCTCCCAAAGAACATGGACCACGTCGGCAGTTGAAGTCTCGTGACACAGCCTGGGCTAGAAGCTTGGCAAAAGCCGCCTGCGCATCAGGCATCACGCCGAATGCTATTTCGATACTCAGCATGGTTTTTGCCGCTGTAGCCTGGGCCTGTTTTTATTACGCACCCGACATGCCGACCGCAACGAGCGCCGCCCTTTCATGGATCGGCGCAGTCGCCTGCATTCAGCTGCGCTTGGTGTGTAATCTCATGGACGGCATGGTCGCAGTGGAAGGTGGTAAAGCTAGCCTCACAGGGCCTATTTACAATGAAGCCCCAGACCGCATCGCCGATGTGCTCATCCTCGTCGGAGCAGGCTATAGCACAAACGTGGCCCCCGAAGTCATCAAGCTCTTTGATGCGTTGCCACTCGGCTGGACCTGCGCGCTTCTAGCCATGGGCACCGCTTATCTGCGTCTGCTTCAGGGCACGCTGACTGGCCAGCAAAGCTTCATGGGCCCCATGGCCAAACAACACCGCATGGCCGTGCTCACCATTGGCACACTCATCGCTGCTGGTGAGCAATGGCTGCATCCAATCGCGGTGGCAGACCATCATATTCACGGCATTAAGATCGCACTCATCATCATCGCCGTTGGTGCTGTCGTCACCTGCCTTCGCAGGTTATCACTGACAGTGAGCCTGCTTAAAAAAGCATCACTCTGATTTTTTCAGCACTCCGCCACTGAGGATCATGGCACGTAAGCCACCGTGGCCTTTCATGGCTTCTTCTGTGCCTTCAGCAAAGGCCTGATTCATCCAGTGACAGGGGGCGCTTTCTTGGGTGCCTAAAAAACGTAAGCCTTGAATCTCAAATTCTTGCCCGATCAGAGCATTCAGATCCACGCCTCGAGTGATGATGTTTCGGCGGAAGATTGAAGGAGGCAGGTCAGTGATTTGGAACTGCTCGCAGAGTCGAGCATACACTTCATGAGAGAAAAAGGTGACTTGGCCTTTGTAGTCTTCTTTAAATCCAAAGAAGCGATCTCCCACGATACCCTTGCCTGCCACGCATTCGATGCTTTCCATCTCGATCATCGGTGCCTCGCCTGCGGGCTGGCCGTGGTGGCCAAAGTAATTGTGGTCTGGTGAAAGGTAGATGTGAACGATCTGCATGAGGCCAATCTGGTGGAAGGTGGCCCATTAGGCAAGAGATGGAGTGTCAGGCAAGAGTGATGCGGGCTTTCTAGCCTGCAAGTGGGTGCTATTTCTCGGAGCGACCTACTTTCGCGGGGAGATTTTTGGCGTGAATCACCTTCGGGGAATGCAGGCTGGAAAGCCCTCAACACACTGGCCCCCTAGCAATGCTTTGCATTGAGGCGACTTTGCGTGCCAAATAGATGCATGAACGAAGATCAGATCATTCGCATCGGTATTGTTGGCGCAGGTGGCATCGTGAAGCAGCGGCATCTGCCGGGCCTGCGTGCTCTGCCCAATGTGCAAATCACGGCTTTGGCAAACTCGTCGCTGGCCAGTGCAGAGGCATTTTGCCGCGACTTTGCGCCAGAAGCTCAGCCGACGGAGCGCTGGGAAGATGTGGTGGACAATGCCAATGTGGATGTGGTCTGGATCGGGGCGCATCCCAACATGCATCACGATGCTACGATCTTTGGCCTGCAATGTGGCAAGCACGTCTTCACTCAGGCACGCATGGCCGCCACGCTTCAGGAAGCTGAGCGCATGTGGGAAAAAGCCCTGACCTTTCCAGAGCTCGTCACGGGCATCTGCCCTGCACCTCATGGTCTTAAAGGTGGGGAGATGGTGAAAAAGCTACTGGATAAAGGTGCCATAGGCAGACCCTTTCATGCGCTGCTGCATAGCTTCAATGCTGGTTGGCTTGACTCGAACCAACCAGCGCATTGGCGACAAAAGGCAGACTTCAGTGGCGTGCAGATTTTAACACTGGGCATCTACACCGAGGTGCTCCAACGCTGGCTCGGCCACATCGTGGAGGTGGAGGCACGTGGTGATGTAGCCATCCCTGAGCGGCAGGGAATCACGGTCGAAATACCGGACTTTGTGCATGTGATGGCCCGTTTCCGCAGCGGTCTAGAGGCCACCCTTCTTTTTAGTGGCGTGGCAGCTCATGCACCGACGGATAAACTCTGGCTCTTTGGCAGCGAAGGCACCCTGACTTATGATTTTGTGACAGAAGAAATCTCACTCGGCAAAGCTGGCGGCACGCTGGACATCGTCCCAGTTCCCTATGAAATGCAGCAAGACTGGACCGTGGAGCGCGACTTCATCCAAGCAGTCCGTGATCCCCTGGCACCACGGCCAAAGCCTGACTTTACCGAAGGCGTCTGTTACATGCGTGTCGTCGATGCCGTGTGGGAGGCCATGGAGACACGAGCCGCTGTGAAATGCGCATGATTTTCGACTCATCAAACGTATCTAGCAGCCCCAATGCTCACCTTTGACGCTCACCTCGATCTCAGCCTCAACGCCCTCGAATACAACCGCGACCTCCGCCTGCCTGTGCATGAAATCAGGCGTCGGGAAAAGGGCATGACAGATCTCAAAGGACGCGCAGCAGGCACAACAGCTTTTCCTGAAATGCGTCAGACAGAAATGGGGATCTGCGTGGCCACGCAGCTGGCAGGCTGCATGAAAGGCGCACGCCCCATGGCCGACTGGATGTCGCCCGAGCAGGCCTATGCGCAAACCCAGGGTCAACTAGCCTGGTATCGCGCCATGGAGGAGGCGGGACAGATGCGCCAGATCACGGACCTGCGCGGGCTTGAGGAAATGATCACCCTTTGGACCGATGGCAGACCCAATGACGGCAAGCCCATCGGCTACATCCTCAGTCTGGAAGGCGCTGATAGCATTCGCAGCGTGGGTCATCTGGAGCGCCACTGGCAGCAGGGACTGCGGGCCATGGGACCAGCCCATTATGGTGTCTGCCGTTATGCACTGGGCCACGACC
>JAPLUM010000256.1 GCA_026397605.1 Verrucomicrobiota bacterium
TTTGTATTGTTGTTCGCCGGAATCGGGCTTTCAAAGCCGGCATACATCTCGGGCTTGATGCCGCGAGCATAGGCGCCACCGCCAAAGGTGTTTGGCTTGGCTGCACCGACGAAGGCGACGTTTAGATCCGCTTTGATCGCGTCTTCGAGGCTCACGGCCCAGAACATTGCGTTCACCATCATGCGGCGATAACCTTCGTTCGTGATGTCTTCGGAGGTGCCATAGAGGGAGGTGAAAACGCGGCCTACTTTGCCTGAAGGGCTTTTATAGGTGCGTGTCCACTCGCTCGGCTGTGGCGGCTGCGTTTTTGATGCAGGGGAATTTTGTGTCATGCCATCCAGCGGCTGCGCCATGGTCAAAATTTCGCCATTGGTTGGTTTGCCGACGTAGCCGCCTGCCTGCACCCAAATATCCTTCACTCCGCGCAGAATCGGATGCGCTGCTTTGTCAGGCATGATAGCGATGCGGGTGCTCTGCACATGATTTTTGCCGTAGTGGCCGACCCAGGTCTGACCGAGCACTTGATGGCCGAAACCGGACTCGTATCCGGCGACCTTGGAGTTGTAGTCATACTTGGTATACGGCTCCGGCGTCCCCTTAAAGGCATGCGTGGCAGTGCGCATGCCGATCACAGGACCACCTCGATTCAGGTAAGCATCGAGGTGCTTCATTTGTTCTGGTGGCAGGCCCTGAAAGCGCAGAAAGAGGACCGCGAGATCAGCGGATTCGAGCGCCTCCATGCCAGGAATGTTCTGCGGTTCACCCGCAGCGATGTTACCATCCGAGTCGATGTCGAAGAGCACCGTACATTTAAACCCCTGATGTTTGGCCAAAATACGCGCCAGCGCCGGCAGCGACTCCTCCGAGCGATACTCATGATCACCTGCGAGAAAGACGATGTGCTTGCCCTTGCCGGGCCCTTCGCTTCCTTCGTAAACAAGCGGTGCAGCACTCGCGAAGGTGGCGAGGGAGATCAGTGTGAGGAGGATGTGTTTCATGCGATGGGTGGGATTCTAAGTCGTCAGCGTGTCGCGAGTTTTTGCGACAAAAAAGGGCAATTTAGAGTCTTTACCCCACACAAGCGACTGAAACCGGACAAAGAATCCGCAATCAAAACCGAATCTGCAGCACCGGATCAGTCTCACACACCGCGACAATCTCGTTGTAGCGTGTTAGAATGCTGGACAGCGTCGCCTTGCAATCCTCAGCCTTGAAAAAGCTCCGCTCATACACGTTGGCGGTGAGGAACTGCGTCGCGTCAATGACGTCGATGCGATCTTTCCACTCGGTATTCTTCAGAAGGTAGGCCGCCCCTTCCACTCCATCTGCCAGAGTCACGATCAGAGGCTTCAGTCCCGCTTGCAGGTTCCTGGCCGCTTTTCGGATTAAAGCCTCGCTGGGGTGCGTGGTGACGTGAATCGCCACTCCATTCACCTCAAAGTCAGCCTGCCGTTCCGTCGGCCCATCCGCCAGCGACGAACCGTGATGCGATGCCACACCAACTCCCAGCACAGTGTCCAGCTTCGCCCCGACCAGATGCTGCAGCATCGCGCCGACTAAACTCGCTCCACCTGCATTCTTTTGAATCTCCGCCGCCTGTGCAAAGATGTCCGCAACGTTCGCTGCTATGGATTTGGCATTGTCGAAGCGGAAGACCATTCCCTCGGTCAGCAGACGCTCTTGCTCACGGAGAGTAGCAATTTCAGGTGCTGAGAGTATTGAACCTTTGATGCCATACTCACTCAAGAGCGTGGATGTTAATGAAGCCACGCGCTCAATGCCCCCGAGAGACAGCGATGTGATCGGGTCCAGGCTTGTAGTTATCATGGAGGTCTGCATTTCTACCTTAATTATACAGTGGAAGTCCATGAGACATCAACAATCACTCGTTCTCTCCGGATAAAACTGAGTGATCCAGCCAGCGGGTTGGCATGAACCGTGTGAAAAGGTGTCTCGCGGAAATTTCTCACAACGACAAGGAAGAATCGATTGGTTAGTTTTGCCGCAGAATTGTATTCTTTGTTTGTGAGTAATAGCCCACCGGAGCGTTCCGCCATTCCTTTGACCTCGACAGCCTTAAAATCAGTCCCTTGCGATGGCCATAAGCGAAAATCATATCCGCACCCTATGCTTGTCGTGTCCTCGAGTTCATATCCTGTAAATTCCGGTAAGGTGTCGAAGCGATTAATGAAGTATTGCTCAGCGGCTTTACCGGTTATTAGCCGCTTGGCAAAAGATGACGCATCTGTTTGAGCAGTGTCTTCTGAAGCATCAATGGTGGCTTCTAAATTGGCTGTATTTACGAGACTTCCAATTAGTTGAGCAAAGTCATCAAACCCTAGATCACGATAGTCTTGTTCGATTCTGATACAGTAATCACGACGTTTTCGATTCCGCCAACCTTGTCGCTTATTTGGAAACAATGGGTCGAATTCGTCTCGATAGTTTTTGATGGATGCTGGACGACCACCTAGGCCATAGCCAAGAGCATTAAATGCTTCCGTAAAAGTCTCAAACCCTAATGCACTCAATCCGGCTTCATCAAATTTGGACAAAAATAACCCAGCAAGCACCTGCTTACTTCTAGAATCAATGTTTGCAGGGTTCAGCGTCATTTTGTGTACTTTCCTGTTAATTGAGAAATCCCGCGACATTCTCCAGCAGGATCAGCGGCGGCCTGCGTTTCCCCATGCCTTTGATGGCATCGATGAAGCCCCAAAATGCCGACGAATGCGTTCCCGCCAGCCCATGCCTAGCACCCGCCAGCGACAGGTCGTTGCAGGGAAAAGAAGCCGTTGCTAGCTCAATATCTGGGATGTCCTTGCCCTCGACCTTATGAACGTCATCCAGCACAAACTCACAGGCATCTTCATTGAAGTTGGCACTATACATCTCCCACTTCTTCTTATCCAGATCATTGGCCCAGACTGTCGTCCAGCCCTCAGCATCCAGCCCCATTCTCATGAGGCCGATCCCAGCGAAAAACTCTGCGGCGCGTTTTGGCATGGCTATCACATGGGCTTCACATGTCGGAAATGCAACAGCGATGACGAACCTTTTGTCCATTTGCCTATACGCCCTTAATACGGCTCATGATTTCGATCTCGGCGATTTGAATGCACTCTTTGTCACCGAGGATTTCGATGCGGACAAAGCGAGCGGGTTTGCCCTGCGCTACAGCAGCCAGAGCGAAGAGGATAAGAG
>JAPLUM010000110.1 GCA_026397605.1 Verrucomicrobiota bacterium
GCTGTTTCCGTGGCGCTGACATTGGACAAGGGCACTAATCTCATATGTGCCGTAATTCGCGGCACCGTGGCCCAACTGCACGTCGCGGGTGGCAAGCATTTAGTGCTTTTGGCCAAAACCGACGATACCGACAAAATTGTCGCCATCGCCCCGCCGGGTAATGGCAAGATCAATGGTGCCTCAGCTATGGTCCGACTCAAGGCGATGGGCGAAAGCGTCACCCTCCAGAACATCGGTGGCGATGACTGGTGGATCGTCAAAGACACTCGGGACAACACCCCAGTCGGGACCATCATTTCCTACGGTGCTACGAACCCACCCGCAGGCTACCTGCCCTGCGACGGTAAATCACTTCTCCGAGACGACCATCCAGATCTCTTCGCCGCTGTCGGTGTTTCCTGGGGTTCCTCCTCAGAGGCCAGTAAAGCGATCGCTGATGCCAATCGCTTCAATCTGCCTGACCTATCAGGACGCTTCGTTCGAGGTGTCGATCCCATCTCCGATGGGGCTGACGATGATGCTGGCTACCGCACGGCACTGGTGGCTGGCGGCAAGAACGGACGCAACATCGGCACGTACCAGCTTGAAGAGATGTTTCGTCACAAACACGGCGTGAACGAACCTGGGGGAGGCCACGTCCACATCGGCACAGCGACCGTCAGCGAGAGATGGACTTGGACCGCCTCGCTCAAAGGCGAGCACGATTATGACAACGATGAGGGTTATCCAAAGGCCTGGGGCGCAGATCAGCAACCTGCCGGCTTTAGTCGTCCGAGCGTTTCTGGTTCCAGCGTAAACATCGCCAAGTCATTCACAGGTATCACCCAGACTGAAGACTACGGCCCACCGCCCGACTCGATCATGGGCAACGAAACCCGCCCGGTCAATGCAGCCGTCCGCTACTGCATCAAGTATTAATTTCCCTTTCAAAAACTCATGAAGTTCACACCACTCAGAGGCGCTCTTTGCCTTCTCCTCCTTGGGGCCACCGCACCGTTTGCGGCGGCTCAAGACTTGGTAGGCCAGTTAAAGAACGACGTTCGCAACACCTTTAGCCAGCAGCTCGCAGCCGACTATCCGCCCGCAGCAAGCACGGCCAACACCACAGACCGCCCAACGGGCATCCAGTTCCGCTCCACATCCGCTATTGGAGGGTGGGTCGGTCACCGCATCGCCACCCTAGGTGGAACTCTACTCGCTGGACCAGAGACCGCCACCGAGGGGGCCACGACAGTGAAGCTGCCTGCCGATGCCAATGGCTTGAAGCTGCAAAACGTGCGCTTTGGCCGCGGCCTCAATGTCAGAACGCCCGACGCCTACTTTGGCGATGTTCTTGGCCGTCCCAATGTGGACGACCAGGGCAATACGGTGAACGGCCTCACCGCTTTCTATGCCCAGCCTCACAACGTTGGCGATTTCTATTACAGCGCCGCCAGCAATCAAGTCTTCGCGTCCCAGGCCGGAGTCATCTATGTCGAATGGCGTTTGAAAACAGCCGATCCTAATGAGCTGAAGATCGTCCCAGTGCAGTACATCGTCGCCGCCAGCGCCAACCCCACCAAACCTGAGCCCAACCGAATCTTCTGGACGAAAAATGGCTACCAAGGACGCTCTGTCGCCATCCCGAGTACGGTTAGCTTATCGATTACCTATAACCGCCAAGTTCCACAATCCGTACCCACTGAGTTTGACTCCCCCTATGACAATCAAGTTATTCGTGCGCCGGTACAGTTTGTCACTCAGACACTGTGGCAGCAAGATGGCTTTCTACACGCATACAACCTTGAAGGATTGGTGTTGACTGAACTCCTGGAAGCAGACGGTAGATTCCTTGGTACCCAGGTTGTAC
>JAPLUM010000708.1 GCA_026397605.1 Verrucomicrobiota bacterium
CAGCATGAAGCAAGCATCGAAGTCAATGAGCTGGGAGCAGAAGCCGCCGCCGTCACCGTTGCAGCGGAACCCTTTGGCTCGCCTAGTGAAAAGCCAAAACGCCGCAGTGCTTTATTTGTCGCGAATCGCCCATTTCTTTGGGTTATCCGCCATCAGCCGACGGGATTGATTCTCTTCATGGGCCGTTTTGCCGGTGATTAGCACTCAGGGCGTTTTCGTTGTTTTGAGCCTGAGCTTGCGGACTGTCCAGAATGCTCTTATTTATAGCTGCGCACCAAACAAGCGCTTATCATTATGGCCAAAGGCAACAACGCTCACAAAAAAGAAGTTAAAAAGCCGAAGAAGGAAAAGCCGAAACCAGCTCCTGCAGGTCGTAAGATCTAAGTTGCTGTTGAAGAGCATCCCTTTTCTACCTCAAAGCCTCATGAATACCGCTGGTGTTCATGGGGCTTTGTTTTGAGCGCCAGGACTCACTTGTCCTTCATTTTCTTGAGTGAAGCCAAGGCTTTTTTCGGGTCCCAGCTTTTGGGTTTTTTGATGCCAGTGCTGCTCCAGTCCATGCCGCGCTCTAGCCAGTCTTCGCGCCATTCATCGTAACTGATGCCGTCGTCATCATCGCTGACGCCGAATTGGAAGCCGCAGGCGGGGCAGATCTCGAATGAACCACCGCCAGAACTGCTGCGGGGGGCTTCCTTCAGCTTGGGGTAGGCGCAGACGGGGCAGGTATGTTGGGGAGTTTTCATTTGAAGGGGAGCTGAGCGGGTGAGATCGGGCGGCCTGGTTGGCGATCCCAGTAGCTGGCGCTGTTGGGACGGAAATAGGTCTTGGTAGTGCCATCGCGATTATAGGCGGCGAAGGCACGCGTTTTGGGATCAAAAACGCGCAGGGTGCGGTCGGCATCATCCCATTTCATCGAAAGAGCTCCGGCTTTGGCGCGCTGGAGGAATTGCCAGGCTTGAGCGGCGTAGTCGTCTGGAGAGGTGCTTTGGAAATCAGGTCCATGGCGGTCGTAGTGATCCTGAAGCGAGCTGATGCTACCCCAGGTGGCGCGGGTCGGTGGAGTGCGCGCAGGTGCGGGTGCTGCGGGTTTTTTCACGGCGGGCGCTGGCACCAAGGCATCCTTCATGCGCTCGAGAATGGATTTTTCAGCCACGGCTGCGCTGGCCACGGGGGCTGTCTGGGCAGCTCCGACGGTGAATGTGCCCTCGGCCAACTTCTGACGGGCGCTTCCGACGGTGTAGTGATAGGTCGTGCCCTTGGTCAGATCTGGTAAAACGACGCTGTGGTTGGCCGTGACGGGGCCTTCGGCTTTTTGCGTCAATTGAGCAGCGTTGAGGCCAAAGTTCACCCTAGTGCCGCAGGCGACATCGGTGCGCCAGGTCAGCGTGGCACTGGTTTCTGTGACCACGACCACAGGAGGTGCGAGAAGCTCAACAGCGGAAGCTGCGATCCCGGAAAGGGCTAAAAGGAATAAAGTCAGGTATCTAGACATGGCAACATCCTAGCGGGAACTGTGGAGATGCCAAATAGCTTCCATTAGGAAAATAGGTGGGCTCATTTTTGCTAACGAATGCATTTCCGAATCGTTACCAGTTGCTGATTTCACACCTGCTGGCAGTCTGACCTGCCGTTTTTCTTCTTATGATTCGCCTATTGACACTCTCTGCCCTGCTGATGCTGGCGCTTTCTTCCTCCTGCCTGAGCCAGGAGGCGGTGGCTAAGACTGAAACTGAAACTGCGCCTGCTGCGCCGGAAGAATTTACTTTTCCTGAATTCCGTCTGGGTGATCTGTCGGTTAAAAAATCACTGCTGACAGCTTATCGCCCCACAAAGACTTATTTGGGCACGGTTTACATCGCCAAGCCTGGAGATCTGCCTTTTTCCCTGCTCACACCGCCGACCGATGATGGCACTTTCACCGTGGAGGAGATCGCTTTGATCCCAGCACCTGAAGGCGAAAAAATCCTGCAAAGTGCGGAGGGAAACATCACGCTGCTGGCTAAAGATGCCACGACATGGTCAGAGAACATGCGGTATGAACCGAAGCAGGAAAAGAACTGCCTCGGTTACTGGACGGAGCCGGATGACGTAGCGGAATGGGAATTTGAAGTCACCAAGCCTGGACGCTATAAAGTGGCTGTCTTCCATGGCTGTGGCAGTGGCAATCAGGGAAGTGAAGTGGCGGTCAAGCATGGCGAACAAGAGCTGAAATTCACCACCCAAGACACGGGTGGCTTTCAGAACTGGAAAGAAGTACCTGTTGGTGAGATCGAGATCAAAGCTGCAGGCACTCAGCGCCTCATCATTGATCCTCAAAACAAGGTGAAATCTGCGGTGTTAGACGTCCAAAAGGTCGTGCTCACTCCTCTGGGCTAAGATGATGCGGTTACTTCACGTGCTCGGGTGGCTGACGCTGCTGGTGGGTTTGATCATGCAGCTTTGGCTAAAGGATCATCATGCACGTTGGGCCGTCTTGTTTTACGCCATGCCAAAGCCCTGTTTACTTGGCTTGAGCATTGTTTTATGTCTTTGGCCAAAGCTTAGTCGCAGGCAGAGAGTGCCCGCTTTTGTAGCGTCTGTGGGCCTAACCGTCTGGTGGTTTTCTGTGTCCTTGTGCATCTCTGAAAGCGCCTCTGTGGCTAACGAAAAGCAGGCAAGCGATGAGCCGTTGACCATCCTCTACTGGAACCTCTGCCGACCCAATGGCCTGGATCAAGAGATGGTGGATCTGGTGAAGGAAACTCAGCCCGATCTAGCCGTCTTTGTCGAGGCAGGGAATGCGGGCTCTTTTCTCACCAAGTATTCGGAGTTATTGCCGGAGTATCGCCCAGAGCTGATGCCCCGTGGTATCATGAGGCTCTCACGGATGCAGACAGGCAGTGCCCGCAGCGCGGTTCTGCCGCGCATGGCTGCCTACTCGCAGTTTGATCTCGCGGGCCGAGGACCGGATTTTCCCGTCATCGTGGCCGATATCTACCCACATGTTTTTCACTCGCGGAAACCGCAGATTGATAGTGTCTTTGCCCAAACTTCGAAGCGCACGGATGCCATTGTGATTGGCGATTTCAATACGCCGCTGGAGTCCGTGCATTTGGCCCTGTTCCGTGCTCATTTTACGGAGGCATTTGAGGCTGCAGGTTTCGGATTTAAGGAGACCTGGCCCTGTGGGCTACCGCTGCTCAGCATCGATCACATCTGGATCGGGCCAGATTGGCAGGTGCTGAAAGCCGATAAATTCTGGCGTCTGACTGGCAGTGATCATGCCGCGCTGCTCGTCACCTTGCAGAGAAAGCCCAAAACACCTTAATTGAGGTCGTCTCAACTCAACTGCAATCAATTGCGGATTCTTCTTGCTGCCGGGCGTAGGCTGGGAATCTTCAAACTCCCCCATTAAATATGAGCAAAGCCCCCATCACAGTCGCAGTCACCGGTGCCGCCGGTCAGATCGGTTATTCCCTCCTCTTCCGCATCGCTTCTGGTGCACTCTTTGGCCCTGATCAGCCAGTGAACCTCCGCCTGATCGAGATCGAGCCTGCTCTCGGCGCTCTCGGTGGTGTCTGCATGGAGCTCGATGACTGTGCTTTTCCACTCCTCAATAGCATCACTCCGACCGCCGATCTAAATGAAGGCTTCAAAGGCGTGAACTGGGGTATCCTCGTCGGATCAGTGCCGCGCAAAGCTGGCATGGAGCGTGCCGATCTTCTTAATATCAACGGCAAGATCTTCACAGGCCAAGGCAAAGCCATCGAGAAAAATGCTGCCAGTGACGTGCGCGTGCTCGTCGTAGGCAATCCGTGCAACACCAATTGCCTGATCGCCATGAACAATGCCAAGGGCGTACCAGCCGATCGCTGGTTTGCCATGACACGTCTGGATGAAAATCGTGCTAAAAGCCAGCTCGCCGCCAAGGCTGGCGTGCATCACAGCACCGTTTCCAATCTGGCCATCTGGGGGAATCACAGTGCCACTCAGTATCCAGATTTCTACAACACTCTCATTGGTGGTAAGCCTGCGACAGATGTCATCAGCGACCACGACTTGCTGAAGGGTGATTTCATCAGCACCGTGCAGCAACGCGGCGCCGCCATCATCAAGGCACGTGGCCTTTCCTCCGCAGCTTCTGCGGCCAACGCAGCCTGCGACACCGTCCGCAGCCTCACCAGTCCTACGCCAACTGGCGACTGGACCAGCGTCGCCGTCTGCAGCGATGGCAGTTACGGCATCGACAAAGGCCTCATGTTTTCCTTCCCGATCCGCACAGACGGCAGCAAGTGGGAGATCGTTCAGGGCGTGCCCGTCAATGAATTCAGCCAAGCCCGCATCAAAGCCACCGAAGACGAGCTCAAAGAAGAGCGCGTCGCCGTGACTGAGCTGGGTCTGATCTAATTCGACTCTTTCAAGCCGCCTGTGATTCGTTCATGGGCGGCTTTTTGTGGGGTGGTGAACTGAGCCCAGTCCGCACCATGATTTACAGGAGGACAGAAAAGGTTTCGCGCACTCAGGATGTGTCGCGAAGAGACACTTACTGCTTAGCCGTGGGTTTTAACCCACGGAAGGCCAACGAATCCACGACCTGATTCCGCGGTGTCGCAAAGCGACACTTGAACCAACTCAGGCAAACATCTTTCATCCCACGACACCTCCGGGCTCTCCGGCAAGGTTCAAGCGTTGCTTCGCGACGCGGTGAAATGAATCATCTATTTAGGCACACGTTCCGTGGGTTGAAACCCACGGCTAAAGACCAGTTGCCGCTTCGCGGCAGGGGGATGAATATTCGTCACACAGAGAATGCGAATGTGAGCGAGGATTTGTGTGTGCTTATTGCCTCTTAGGGACATACTCAGCGCACAGGCCAAAAGAGACATGCCAAGCCCGTATCTCAGCTTAAAGATCCTCCGCTTCTCACAATGAAAACACACTTCTTCATGTCACTTGCTTGCGCAGCAATGAGCTTCCTGGCCATTTTAGGACTATCGGCCATGACTGTTATTCCTGACCCCGAAGCAGAAAGCACTGTGAATCAAATGATGCTTATCGCGGGTGCATTTATGGTCGCTTGGCTCTGTCTTGCTTTTTGGCTTCACTCTCGCATTCGTGTAGCTTCCGCTTCTTCACTGCCGCGGTGGCCAAGCAGGCTCTTGGTCTGCGTTGGCATTGTTTATCTGCTTGGTATTTTCTTTTGTGTGATTGGATGATCAAGAGAGGCTGTTGAAAACTACCAGGGTAGCTTTTTTCTATCCTGATTCTTCCAGCCCGCAGTTGTCATCTCATCTCCGCCCGCCATAGTCGCCACGCCAGAGCGCCCTATGAGCACCTCTCAAATGCCGAGACCCCACATCAATCGCCAGCCGGAAGTCTCCGGCCCTGTGGCGACGGCGCGTAGTTGGTGGCACAAGCTCCTCGGCACGCGTCAGGAAGGGTTGCAACTTGGAGCCACACGGAATGCCATGCTGCCCGTGCTGATCGAGGTCTTTGCGGGATTCTCCAAGCTGGATGGCGATGTGGAGGAAGAAGAGATCGAGTCCTCCTTGGGTTATCTACGATACGATTACTCGGGTGCGATCTACGCTGACATGCGGCGGCTTTATTTTGAGGCGCTGCAGCAGCCACAAGATCTAGGTCAACGTGCCAAGGAATTGAGTGCTGAACTGTCCCTAGAACAAAAGATCCTGCTTTGTGTTCAGCTCTACCTTCTCATCTCGCGCTCGGTCTCAAACCAGCGTCAAATGGTGGAGTTCTATCTCTTCATGACGAATTTAGGCATCGCCGCTCAAGCGATCGATATTGTCTATCAGCTCAATGCTGGGGATCGGCCTGAAGAGGAAGAATTCACGCCGAAGACAGGTCAGCCGCTGGAGACTCTGCGCGTCGGCTCAGCAGCAACTTGCGATGTTTTACTGCGATCCCTCTCCGCAGATTGCGAGGTCGTAGCGTTCCGGTATCAGAATCTGGTGCTACTGAAAAACACCGGCAATGTGCCCATCCTCGTACGCAGTCGTCGTCAGCCGCCGGGTGACTTTTCCCGCCTCTATCCGGGCGAGCGAGTGGTGCTGGAAGATGTCACGCTGGATTACAATGATCTCATTGCTTACTTCAATGCTAAGAAGACCGTCACGGGTGCCCAGCTCTACCTGACGCTCACCGATACAGGCGATGCTGAAATCTCCCAGCAACGTGGGCGCGGCACCAACTTACGCGTCAGCTTCGGTCTTGGTGTCACGGTGGAGGCCTTGCGCAATACAGATGCCACTTTGACTGATATCGCCTTGCGCGAAGGCGTGCGCATTGAGGCAAGTATCGAAGACAGCATCATAGCTCATGGCGAGATCGAAATCTCATTGCGTGATCTGCGCGTTCGGGCTCAGGAGTTCGGTGGGCAGTTCCGCCTGGAAGGCAGTCGCAATACTTACCTTGTCTCCAATAAGCCTGAGCTACTAGATGAGGGAGACATTCTTTTATCCGAAGACACTGAGGGCGAAATCCTCCTGCGCATTGAGTGCAATTACGCGCAGAAAAACGGCAAGCTCGAAGTGCTGCGGTCCTCACGTCCCATCTTCATCGGTGAGGTGCCGGTGCGTGAGCGAATTTCTTTGAGTGATGGCGATACGATCACGCTCGGCGAAGGCCAATTTCTCCGCTGCCATTTTAGCGACCGCATCATCGAAGAGGAAAAAAACACCATCCGCCAGATGGAGATCCGCGAGCTGTCGCATCGCTTCGATAGCAAGGATACCGCGTTGGATGGCATCAGCTTCACCGCCCGTCGTGGTGAGATGATCTGTGTCATGGGGCCCAGTGGTTGCGGGAAAAGCACCTTACTGCGAGTGCTCGGCGGTCAGCTGAAAACCAAGGGAGGCGAGGTGCTCATGAACGGGCTCTCTCTTTATAACAATCTGCCCAATCTCACGCCATACATCGCCTATATTCCGCAGGATGACGCTTTTGATCCGCTGCTCAAGGTGCAGGAAAATCTGGACTTCTCGGTGGCTGTGCGCTGCCCACATCTGAAGACAGAAGAGCGCAGAAAACGCGTGGAAGCCAAGCTGGCCGAACTTGGATTGGCCGACATGCGCCAGCGCCTCGCCGGCACGCCACAGCAGAAATTTCTCAGTGGTGGTGAGCGCAAGCGGCTCAATGCAGGCCTGGACATGATCGGCATCTCGGACGTGTATTTGTTTGATGAGCCGACCTCTGGCCTGTCCTCCAAAGACAGCGAGCACGTGCTGGAAATCATCCGCAGTCTCGCACGGCATAAGATCGTGCTGACCTCCATCCATCAGCCCAGTATGAGGCTGCTGCAAATGTTCGATAAAGCCCTGCTTTTAGACAAAGGCGGTAAGATGGCCTACTTCGGCACACCTCAGGGCCTGCTCGATTACTACTGGAAAGCTTACAATGACGAGACCGGTCAGCGTGATGCTGAGATGCCAAATAACATCACGCCGGACTTTGTCTTCGACGTTTTGGAAACCCCACTCCGAGACATCAGTGGCGACATCATCCAAGAGCGCAGCGCCGATGGGCACATGGTCGCTGCGCGTCGATTCCCACCGAATTTCTGGCGGGATCGCTATCAGAGTCATCTGCTTTTAGAGAGTATGGCCAAAGCGCAGGCCTTTCCCGGCAGCACCAATCTCATCGCGCGTCCGCGTGACGACAGCAATGCCAGCAAACGCTCACGCGCTGTGCCAAAGCCGCCGACGCATACGCTGCGGGAGGAAAGCATCCTCTTTTACACCATGCTGAAACGCGCTTTCCTCTCCAAGCTGAGGAACCGCACCAATCTACTCACCACGCTGCTAGAGGCCCCACTACTGGCCTTTCTGATCTCCAGTGTGCTGAAATACAGCGAGGAGGAAAATTACACCTTTGCCACCGCTTTCCACATCCCCACCTATCTCTTCATGAGTCTCGTGGTGGCCATGTTCTTGGGCTTAACCAACAGTGCTGACGAGATCATCCGAGATCGGCACCTGCTGAGCCGAGAGCGCAATCACAACCTGCGCACCTTTTACTATCTGATGGGGAAGATCGCCTCCCTGAGTACCTTTGCGCTGATCCAGTGCGTGATTTACCTCTTGATTGGAAATTGGGTGCTGGAGATCCAGGACATGTTCTTCCCACATCTTTGGTGGATGTTTATTACGGCACTCACCGGTGCCTGCATGGGCCTGCTCATCTCCAGCGTCGTGACGGATAATCGCACTGCTATTAATGCCATCCCGCTCCTGCTAATCCCGCAGATCATTCTCGGCGGTGCGCTCATCAAGTATGAGGAGATGAATAAGAATCTGGATTTCGTTTACTCTGTGACCCGCTGGCTGGAGAAAGCCGGTGTCACGGAGGAAGATGAGGCCAGTAAACTAAAGGTGCCTTTCATCTGTCAGTTCATGCCCCTGCGCTGGAGTTACGAAGCCATGCTCATCTCCCAGGCCAAACTGAATCCGCTCACCGCCGCTCAGGATCAGCTGGAGCAGCGCATTCAGGAGTTGGTGAATTTACCGCCTGAAATCAAGATGACCCCAACCCAGCAGCGCGAGCTAGATACAGCCAAGCAAGGCCTAGCAGTCGTCTCTGGCCTTTATGCCAAAGACAAAGCCCAAGCTGCCAGTAAGCTCATCGAGATCCGAGATGCCGCGATTCGTGGTAAAGTCACACCGCAACTCTTGAAGTCCGCATTGGAGCAGCAAGACGGCGTCAGCGCTGAAGAAGTGTATGTGAATCGGAAAGTCCTGGACCTCGTCACCAAAGCTGAAATGGAGCGTGAGGATTACCGACGCAAACGAAGCCCCAACGTCTTCTTTGGCACCACCAAACGCTACTTCGGCACCGAGTTCAGCACTCTATGGATCAATGGTCTCGTCATCTTCTTCTCCATCGCGCTCATCATTGCTGCCGTTGAACTTTCGCTGCGCCGTCAGCTGACTCGGGTGTGAGTTTAGTGACAATTTTTTGTTGCATTGATTTGGATTACAGATGTAATCTCAGGATTACATCTGTAATTCAACCATGCCTCGTAAAGTCTCGCCACCACCCGCACCCAAAATCTCCGACGCCGAATGGACGGTGATGAAAGTCTTGTGGGAGCGTGGCAGCAGCACGCTGGCAGAGGTGGTGAAGGAGCTTGAAGGTCGCCTTCACTGGAAGCCGCGCACAGTGCAATCATTGATCCGCCGCCTCACGGACAAAGGAGCACTCGCTGTGGAAGCCATCGGGCGAGAGTTCCGTTATTCGCCCGCCGTGGCCCAGGATCAGTGCCAGCATGAAGAGAGTCGCAGCTTTCTCGACCGAGTCTTCAATGGGCGCCTCACGCCTTTCGTCGCCGGAATGATGGAGCGTGACGATGTCTCGAAAGATGACCTCGCAGCGCTTCGTGAAATGCTTAACCAAGCTGAGAAAAAGCTCAAAAAGTAGCCCACCATGAACACCGACGCTCTACTTCACTGGCTCTTGCGCACCTCTATCGAGGCCAGCGTGCTGATCCTTGCTGTGCTTGGACTGCGACTGATGCTCGGTGCACGGCTCAACCCAGCGTGGCGCATTGGCCTTTGGATGCTCGTGGGCTTGAAGCTACTGCTGCCAGCTTTCATTCCAGTGGGATTTGGCCTTGGCGCTTTGATGAATCAAGAAACCGCCACCGTGAGTGATGTCATCCAGGCATCTTCACCGTCCGAGCAGACTTCTATCCTCAAGCTGAGCACCGTCTCACTTCCAGAA
>JAPLUM010000341.1 GCA_026397605.1 Verrucomicrobiota bacterium
TGGTATGACCGTGACTACGCTGAGCATCGCTTTTGGAAGCAGCCCGAGTCCCTCGTTCAGGGAGAAAAGCTCTGGGACATGCTGCGCAAGCAAGACCGCGACTTCACCTGCGCCAAAGTCTTCTGGTGGTACAACATGTACTCTACAGCCGACTTCACCATCACCCCGCGCCCACTTTACCTCAGTGACGGCAGTAAGGTCTTCGACATCCACACTCAGCCCATGGGCCTGCGGGACCGCATCAAAGCAGACCTTGGCGACTTCCCTTTCCGCCACTTCTGGGGCCCAGACAGCGGTATTCAGTCGAGCCAATGGATCGCAGCAAGTGCCAAGTGGATTGAAGAAAAGCATTGGCCTACTCTCAGCCTCGTCTATCTGCCCCACCTCGACTACAATCTCCAGCGTCATGGCCTGCAGATGGACCTCATCAGCCAGGATCTGCAGCAGATTGACGAAGTCGTCGGAGACCTCATCAGCTTTTACGAAAGCCGCCAGATCCAGTGCGTCCTACTCTCGGAATACGGCATCACCAATGTCGATCAACCCGTTCATCTAAACCGCGTCTTTCGTGAGCGCGGTTGGCTTTCCATCAAAGACGAAGTCGGGCGTGAAACCCTAGATCTGGGTGGCAGCCGCGCTTTTGCCATCGCCGATCATCAACTGGCTCATATCTACGTGAAGGACCCCGCTCTGCTGGAAGAAGTCCGCACCGTGCTCAGCCAGACCCCTGGCGTGCAACAAGTGCTCGGCAAAACCGAAAAACACTACGCCGGCCTCAGCCACACCCGCAGTGGCGACCTCATCGCCATCGCCGATGAGCGCAGTTGGTTCACGTATTACTATTGGCAGGACGACGCCAAAGCACCCGACTTTGCCCGTTGTGTGGATATCCACCGCAAGTGCGGTTACGACCCCGCAGAGCTCTTCCTGGACCCAACCCTGAAAGCTCCCAAGCTCAAGCTCGCCCTCAGTTTGGCCAAGAAAAAACTCGGCTTCCGCTACCTCATGGACGTCATCCCGCTGGATGCAACCCTGGTCAAAGGCAGCCACGGCCGCATCCCGGAAGACAGCGCCGACTGGCCCGTACTCATCGGTAATTTCAAAAACCTGCCCCATAACGCTCCAGTCCGTGCTGACCAGGTTTGTCAGCATCTCTTGAGTCTCTGCTGATGAGGTTTTGCTGAATGGGAGAGGCCTTCTACTCATCTTGCGAAACTCTGAAAGCACTCACCCAAGGCTGAAACTTCGGTCGAGAGAAATTCTTTTGAAGAATTTTTATGCACGATTCAACGCTTGACCACGTAATGTCATCGAATCATCCGCACATTCTTGGAATAAATACCAATCGTGTGCGTCTGATAGTTGCCTCACTCATCCGACAAGGCTGAACGGCACACAAAAAACATACCCAACAAATACCATCCATGAAGAAACTCCTCGCCCTCGCTCTCTCTCTCGTCGCAGCATCCGCAATGGCTGCCGAGTTCCCAGACATCAGCATCACTGACCTCAAGGTCGCTATCGCTGAGAAGAAAGTCACCGTCATCGACGTCAATGGTTCTGACTCTTTCACTGCCGGCCACGTTCCAGGTGCCATCGACTTTGAATCCAAAGGCGCTGAACTTGCTGCCGCTCTTCCTGCTGACAAGGGCGCGCTCGTCGTAGCCTATTGCGGCGGCCCTGGTTGCAATGCTTACAAGTCTGCTGCCAAGAAGGCTGCTGAACTTGGCTACACCAACGTGAAGCACCTTGCAGCAGGTATCTCCGGCTGGAAGTCCGCTGGTGAATCCACCGAGAAATAATCAGTCTGGATCAATCAATTACGCCGAGATGCTGGACAAAGCCACATCTCGGCGTTTTTATGTCAGCGTTTAGAACTCATCCCGCCCACCCCATGAAAAAACTGATTCTTGCTCTCAGCCTTCTTCTTTCCGCCAGCCTCCAAGCCGCTGATGAAAAGAAATCCACAACCTACGAAGGCCAGATCACTGGCGTCGTCTGTGCCTCCTGCAAAGCCCACATTACCGGCGCTCTCACCCAAAAGCTTCCAGGTGTGATCAGTGTCGATGTGAAAGCTGGCGACAATGCAGATCAGCAAAAGCTCATCATCGTGGCCTCTAGCGATGCCGTGACCAAAGAAACGGCTACGGAAGCCCTCGGCACTTACGCCAAGAATTACCAGATCCTCAGTCTGGCGAAGAAGCCTTGATCCTAAAACCAGTTTCAGGTTTAAAGTTCAAGGTTCCAAGCCCTGAAGCAAAGCGGTACGAACCAAGTGTCCCACATTTTTTGAGTGTTCTGGCAACTTGGAACCTGAAACGTGAAACCCGGTTTTAGGTTGATCAGTAGACCGGTTCTCAAAAAAAAGAGTCCAATTAGGATCACCCCAACAAAAAAGCCGCCCTCTTCACAGAGTGCGGCTTTTTGAATGAGTTAGTTGGATTACTCCTCGCTAGCTTCTTCAGAGCTATCAGCACCGGCTTCACCAGCAGTGACAGTGATCTTCAGGAAGCAGCTCACGTCGCCATGAAGTTTCACAGGCACTTCAAAAGTACCGGAGGCTTTGATTGGTTTGTCGAGCTGGATCTGGTGACGATCCAATTCCACTTTAGCGACGCTTTCCAGCACGGCTTTAGCGATGTCGATCGTGGTAATGGAACCAAAAGCTTTGCCGCCTTGTCCAGTTTGAAGAGTCATCTTGAGCTTCAGCTTCTTCAGCTTAGCGGCGATTTTCTCAGCTTCTTGTATCTCGGCAGCTTCGCGCGTGGCGCGGATGGCTTTGAGATGATTGAGGTGACGGAGGTTGCCAGCTGTTGCATCGTAAGCCTTGCCCTGAGGGACTAGGAAATTGCGTGCGTAGCCGCGCTTTACTTGCACGACATCAGCCTCGGCACCGAGACCTTTGATTTGTTCTTTGAGGATAACTTGGACGTTTGCCATATTCAGGGGACTTTCTGGGGAAAGGGGGGCGAAAGTACACGCATACCTGACAGTGTCAAATGATGCGATGAATTCCTTTTGGTTTCTTTTTTCTTTTTAACAGGCGTCGGAGCTCTGCCGATGCGCATAAACATGTGACTTTACTGGGTGAACGAGTTGGAACTCGGACTTAAACGGCCTCGTCTCCGAGACGCTTATCTCCGACAAGATATCCCTGAACATAATCCCGAACGGCATCTGCCAGCGTGAAAAGAGGCTGTTTGTAACCGCCTTTGATAAGCTTGGAGACGTCCGCACAGGTGTAATATTGATACTTGGACTTCAGATGCTCTGGCATCTCGACAAATTCGATGTTTGGCGCTCTGCCAAGTGCGGCAAAGATGGCCTGGACTAACTGCACCCAGGTATGCGCCTGGCCTGAGCCTAGATTGTAGAGACCGCTGGTCAGAGGCTCCGACGCTAAATGCAGAGTCATACGGATAGCGTCCTTCACGTAGAGGAAGTCACGCATTTGTTCACCATCTTTGAAGTCTGGTCGATCTGATTTGAAGAGCTGCACTTTGCCCGTTTGGACGATCTGCCCATAGGCTTTATGAACAACGCTGCGCATGTCAGCCTTATGGTCCTCATTCGGACCATAAACATTAAAGTATTTCATGCCAACGATGCGCCGTAACATGCCTGTGCGCTGGGCATGCAGGTCAAAAAGATGCTTGGAGTAACCATACATGTTCAGCGGGCGGAGGCGGTGCAGATCAACCATCTGATCATCCATGCCGAGAGCACCATCTCCATAAGTGGCTGCGGATGAGGCATAGACAAAGCGTGTGTTTTTTGCCAGAGACCATTCAGCCAGAATCTTGGTGAACTCATAATTGTTCCGCATGAGGTAATCCGCATCTTTTTCCGTGGTCGCGGAGCAGGCACCGAGATGAAAAATAACATCGAATTTCCCCAATGTGTCAGGCGCGCTGCGCACCTTATTTTCCAGATCGACGCCGTCGATGTAGTCGTGAAAACGCAGTGGGACGAGGTTCTTCCACTTCTCATCTGTGCAGAGACGATCGCTGACGAGGATGTTTTCACATCCACGACGATTAAGTTCCCAAATGAGGGCGCTGCCGATGAATCCGGCTCCGCCAGTGACGAGGATGCGACTTTCTGATGACTTGAGCATCAGAGGCGTTAGCGAGGAGCCTGCCGCTTGGCAAATTCAAACCGCATCAGACCTACTCAAAGAGGCAAAAATCAGATCACCTCACGCCAGACAGCTGGGTGCATGAAAGCAGTCATCGTGCTGCCTTTATCTCCAGCTGCACCTGCAAGAGTATCCATGATCATGTCATCAGGGCAGCCTAGAGCCGGATAAAGCCACTCTTCCCCACCGATATGGAGCCGCGGAATCAGGGCAGATCCAAGGTGCTCAATTTCCCAGCTCAGCAGCATAGGCTCTTCGTCGGTAAATCGAGTGTGAAATGTCTCCGGCTCATCCACCATGCCAATCAGGCCCGACTCATTCAGGAGATCCCAAATTTCACCCGTGACAAGGTCCAACCGGATCGCGAATCCGTGGGTCTGTGCACGACCATTGACGTGGGGGCGATGCTGCGAAATGAGACCAAAAACGATCTGGTTCGGACATTCCGATGGAATGATATCCAACTGAAAACCCAGACGCAAAGGATGCGGGGGCACACGAATCGATCCAAAACTGACGAGGTCAAAACTGGCAAAAGCCATCTCTGGAGTCACAAAAGTCAGGGGAGAGTGCATGGTAATGGAGAAGAATTCAGACAAATGAATCACAAATTCCATATTGTATCAATAATTATTATGGTATTTATCTATTAATCTGAATATTCATTAATGTCATGACCTCAGCTGGGCCAGTCCTTTAACAACCAGTCAACCACCGGTCCATCAGCGGGTGCTAGACCATCCTGAGTTATTTCTTGTCTCGATAGCCACTTGAAAGCCTGGTGCTCCCGCGTGTCTGGCTGTGGGCTATCGACTTCCATTTCACAAAGAAAGGCATGTAGCACGATGTCCCCCCATGCATAACTCCAAGGCACAGATGGTCCTGAGCGGATGATTTGCAGCTGGCAGCCGAGTTCCTCCCAAATCTCCCGATGAAGTGCCTGCTCAGGCGTTTCCCCATCTTCGATTTTACCACCCGGAAACTCCCATAATCCGGCAAGACGCTTGCCTTCGGGTCTCTGCGCTAGAAGCACTTTCCCCTCCTTTTGGATGACAGCGCAAACAACGTGGACGGGGGCAAACTTCTGATTCATGGCGTGAACCAAAGCACTTCCGCATCATGACCGCCAGCCAATCAGGCCAAGTTTTCTAAATCAGTCTTCAAAAAAACTGCGAAATCTGCCTCAACATTTCATCTTTTGCATTGACGCAACGCTCTGCGTCTGGAATCATAACGGCCCGTCGCCCGACCAGCGTGCGGAATACAGTTTTGGTGAGGTGGCTGAGTGGTCGAAAGCACATCTTTGCTAAAGATGCGTAGCCTTAACAGCTACCGAGGGTTCGAATCCCTCCCTCACCGCCACTGTTTGAAAGATGAATCAAAATTGCACTTTCAGACCTGACTACCCATGCTGATGCATTTGTGATTGGCTCTACGTTATTGGGGCTTTGCTTCGATTGCTTGCCTCATTCGTGGTTTCGCCGTAGACTCGCTGAAACCGTTTCAGGTCAATGTTCACTTTTCTTATTCGAAGAAATGCTAGCTCAGGCAGCCGTCTGGTCTCCGAAACCAAGCCCAATCATCGGCTATCACCAAGACCTTCGATTCCCTTCAATACAAGCAGTGTCGGCTAGCATGTTCCTCCGAAGCTCAATCCCCCAGATTGATTCGCTTCGCACTCCGGCTTCAAAGGCCTTGGCAAGATGCTTATGTCAGGTCGTTTTCGAAGCACCGGCCGCAATGATCATGATCTGAATTGCTAACCCAATTCTACCAATTCCGTCATTTGGCTTCTCAGCAGTTGTCACACTCCTGCGTAGTGGATTGTATATGAAAACTTTTGCCGATGATACATCAGTTGTTTTGGAACGTGAACTGCGCGGCATTCGGCGGCACCATAAACTAACTAGGCCAAAGACCGGTAGAAAGAACTCTTTTCTGGAATGGCCGCCTGTCACACCCT
>JAPLUM010000675.1 GCA_026397605.1 Verrucomicrobiota bacterium
CGCGCCGGCGCGGAAAAAGGCTTCAAGCAGTAGAGTAGCTTCTCAGCAGAGAAGTAGTTTCGGCCTTTAGGCCGTTAAAGCCTCGATAGCACCTTAGCGCTCCGCCTCTTCGATAATCATCCGCCTAAGTGCATCTATCCAGAACTCCGCAAACTCTGACGGGCTAAAGCCCGGGACTACTTCTCTGTAGCAGCGCCCTTTTCCGCGATCTTTCTTGCTCTCACGCTAGAACCTAATCAGCATCACGTTTCCCAGATTCACCGCAGGCCACCCCATGAAACCCATCCTCACTCTCATTAGCTCCCTCGCCCTATCACTGAGCTATGTCAGCGGCCAGTCAGTGCCAACATCATCTCACGATGTCGTCGTCTATGGCGACTCCTCCGGCGCAGTCGTCGCCGCGATCTCCGCGAAGCGCGAGGGACGTTCGGTGATCCTCGTGAATCCCACATCCTTCTCAGGCGGCATGAGTTCCAGCGGACTCGGCGCCACGGACTTTCTAGCGTATCGCAGTACCTTTGGCGGCATTGCTTCCGAGTTCTATGATGGCGTTGCAAAAGCCTATGGCAAAGATCATGTGCGCAGCTTTGAACCTCATGTCGGCAAAAAAGTCTTCGAGGACATGATCGCAGCAGCGGGCATCACCATTGTTTACAACGAAAGGCTCGACCGCAGTTCCGGCAAAGGCGTGACCATGGAAGGCAAGCGCATCACCGCCATCACCACACTCAGTGGCAAGACTTATCAGGGCAAAATGTTCATCGATGCGACTTATGTGGGCGATCTCATGGCCGCTGCGGGCGTGACCTTCACCGTCGGCCGTGAACCTGAAAGCCAATACGGCGAAGACATGAACGGCGTGCGTCGTGGTGATACCAATCCCCGCGTTCATTACGGCCAGAAGGACAAGGATCACTTCACTGCGGAAGTGGACCCGTATGTGAAGCTCGGCGATCCCTCCAGCGGCCTGCTACCACACATCAACAAGGCCGACGGCCTCACAAACGGTCAGGGCGACAAAAAGATCCAAGCCTACAACTACCGCGTCTGCCTCACCACCGATCCCACCAACAGCATCCCTATCGAAAAGCCAGAGGGCTATCGCGAGATCGATCACGAGTTGCTGCTGCGAAACTTTGAAGCTGGCGACACCCGCATGCCCGCGCTCATCGAGCCACTCGCCGATGGAAAGAAGGTCGATTGGAACAACATGCACGCCGTCGGCTCTGACTATGTCGGCGCGAACTACGAATATCCTGAAGCCAGCTATGAGCGCCGCATTGAAATCGAAAAGGAACACGAGACCTACATCCGAGGCTTCCTTTGGACCATGGCAACTAGCCCGCGTGTGCCGGAAAAGATCCGCCAGCGCACCGCAACCTACGGTTTGCCCAAAGACGAGTTCACCGACAACGGCGGCTGGCCCTGGATGATCTACATTCGTGAGGCACGCCGCATGGTGACCGATTACGTGACCACTCAGCTCGACTGCTCCGGTAAGCGGGCAGCGCCCGATCCCGTTGGCCTCGGTTCCTTCGGCATGGACTCCCATTGCGTGCAGCACATCGTCACGGAGAAAGGCAAAGTGCAAAACGAAGGCGTCATCTGGCGCACCCCACCGCGCCCCTATGGCATCTCCTACCGCTCCATCATTCCAAAGAAAGGCGAGTGCGAAAATCTCTTCTCCCCAATTTGCCTGAGCGCCTCACACGTCGCCCACGGCTCCATCCGCATGGAACCCGTCTTCATGGCCCTCAGCCAAAGCTCTGCCATCGCCGCAGGAATGGCCATCGATCAAAAAGTGAGCGTGCAAGACGTGCCCTACACACCACTGCGCGAGAAACTCGAAGCCGCCAAACAAATCGTCCGCCCCGAGTCATGGCAGCGTCCGCCCTCAACAAAAAAGAAAGCCAAGGCCAAACCTACTAAATAAGATCAGCGACATGATGCGCTGCTTTTTCATTCTCATCGCCCTCACGCAGGCCACGATGCACGCAGCGGATTCATCCGCTCAAAAACCCAACATCGTTCTCATCATGGCCGATGATTTGGGCTATGGCGCTCTGGGATGTTACGGCAACAAGGAAGTCAAAACGCCCAACATCGATGCCCTAGCCACCGGCGGCGTTCGCCTCACCGACTTTCACAGCAACGGCCCCATGTGCACGCCCACACGCGCCGCGCTCATGACTGGACGTTACCAGCAGCGCTGCGCTTGGGTGGATGACGAGGAGCTTTCGCCCAAAATGCGCGAGCAGCGAAAAGAGAATCTGAAACAGCGCTGGGCTTGGGGTATCTCTCCCCAGGAGCAAACCCTTCCGCGATTGCTCCAGCAGTCCGGCTATCGGACCGCCATCTTGGGCAAATGGCATTTGGGTTACGATTCAAAATTCCATCCTATGAACTACGGCTTCGATGAGTTTCGCGGCTACATTGGCGGTGCGGTGGATTATCACACGCATGTCGCCACTCACGGCACCGAGGAACTCGATTGGTGGCATGACAAGACCATTGAAAACGAGACAGGCTATACCACCGATCTGCTCACCCAGTATGCCACCCACTTCATCGAGCGGAATAAGAGTCGTCCCTTCTACCTCTATCTCTCCCACGAAGCCGTGCACGATCCCCTCCAGGGGCGAGATCCCAGTAAGAAAAAATCACCTCGGGAGACCTACAAGGAGATGATCGAGGTCTTGGATGAATCCGTCGGCACCGTTGTTGAAGCGCTACGCAAAAACAAGCTCGCGAACAACACGCTGGTCATATTCTGTTCGGACAACGGACCGGTTAAAATCGGCGTCGCCGCCAACGCGTCGTTAAAAGGGTCAAAAGGCAGCATGTTCGAGGGTGGCCACCGCGTGCCATTCATCGCGAACTGGCCAGGAGTGATTCCAGCCGGTCAGACGAATAGCCAAACTGTCATGTCCATGGACTTGCTGCCCACGTTCGCAAAACTAGCCGGCACATCCGCCCCTCAGGGTCATCCAATCGATGGCGTTGATATCCTGCCTTTCCTCAAAGATCCCTCAAAAGCGAATGACAGGGTTTTGCATTGGCTTTTCGGCAGCGACTGGGCGGTCCGAAAGGGTGTATGGAAGTTGATCGGGAAAGGAGACCGACCTCTCACTCTCGTGAACTTGGAAGCGGACATCGAGGAGAAAAATAACCTGATGAAAGAACAACCCGAGCTCGTGGGTGAACTGATTCAGCTTCACCGTCAGTGGATCTCCGAAGTTGGCGATCGATGAAAGGGTGTCCATCAAGCATATCGTCCATATCCTCGCCAACGAACGCGGCCATGGCGCTTTGGACTGTTGCGACAAACTCATCGCTGGCTTGTGCACTCAATCATCACCCTATCCGTCATTCTCCTGCCTCTAGCAGGCTCAACTCGCATCAAGCAGCATGGCGAGGAAAAAATTTGTAACAATGCGGCCAGGTCAAACCATAATGGGGTGAATGTCATCTCCCCCCACCGCCAATCCAGACTTCACACGACTATTTGAGCGTGTGCTCGTGGAGTCACATGGAGATGTCCGTGGCTACTTGTCGGCCTTGGGAGTGCCCGTGGCATCTGTGGATGATTTGGCGCAGGAGGCCTATTTGGCGTGGTACCGGGCACCGGATCAGCGGCCTGAGGAGGTGGAGCCGGTGCGATGGCTGAAGGGCATCGCGCGGCGGATGGCACTTAATTTTTTCCGAACCAGCAAGCGCGCAGAAGAGCGCCATGCTTCGGTGGTGGCGGAGTTGCTGGCGACGGAACCCATGGAACTACCACTGCGGGCGGATGACGATGCGGCGATGGCTTTGGAACAGTGCCTGGAGAAACTACCGGACAAACAGCGCACCGTGCTGCGGCTGAGCTATGAGGACAATCTGACATCGCATGATGTGGCGGCTCGGCTCGACATGACGGCGTCAGCGGTTCGCATTCTTTTGATGCGGCTGCGGGATGCGCTGCGGGACTGCATCACACAGAGACTTGGGGAGGAAACACGATGACCGAATTGCTCCAACGCTTCATTGAGGATCGCGCCTCGCTCTCGGAATCCGAAGCGCGGGAACTCACGGCATGGCTGGAGGCCAATCCATCCGCTTTGGAGGACTTGCGCGAGCAATTGGTGATGGATGAGTTGCTCTCGCGTCAGGCTCAGAAGTCGCACGCAGAGTTCGTGCCGCGAGTGCGATCTGCATTGCCGATGGTGAAGGTGCTGCCCGATCCGTTTGTGGGGCAGGTGCTGGATCGTGCGGGTGTGCGCTCAAAGGTTGCTTCGCGCGTTTGGCGTCCGGTTGCTTGGTCGGCTATCGCGGCGGCGCTGGCGGTGATGATGTTTGTTTGGCTGAAGCCCGAAGCTCCGAAAGTGAGGCTGGCGTCTGCGACTGGCGATGTGCGTGTCTGGCGCGATCAAGTGACCTCGACCGTGACCGGCGGATTCGCGCTGAAGGCAGGCGACTGGTTGCTAACGGGCAAAGATGGCGCGGCAGAAATCGAGTTTCCTGGCGAGACGACGCGCTTGAAGATCGGCTCTGATGCGGAGTTTGGCGTCGTGGCTGCGATGCCTAGCAAAGAGCTGAAACTCACTGCGGGCTCACTGACTGCATCGGTGGCACGGCAGTCGGCCAGTCATCCCATGATGATCCGCACGCCGACGGCAAAGGCGGAAGTGCTGGGCACGAAGTTTGAGATGAATGCGACGAAGCAAGCCACCCGCATGACCGTGACGGAAGGCCGCGTGCTCATCGCCCGCAACGATGATGAGAACGGTGTGGTCGTGGAGGCACAGCAAACAGCAGACGTGTCCGAAAAGGATCCTGTCAGTGTGCAAGCGGTGCCAGTGGCGCAGACGCTGGCAGGGGGTTTGATCGCGCGCTGGAGCTTTGATGAGGGCGCGGGACTCACGGCAGCGGATTCATCCGGGAATCGGCACACGGTGACACTGAACAAAGAAGGCGCGTGGAGTGAAGGGCGCTTTGGCAAGGCGCTGGACCTTCATGCAGTGCCCGTGGTGGCGCTTTCAACACCGGTGGAGTTTCCGAGCGCGTTCACGATCTCGATGTGGCAGCGCATCGAGCACGGTGGGCCACCGCATCCGCAGCCGCTCTTCACGAGCGATGGCGAGGCCAATCGGATGAACTCGCTCTGGCTAGTCATGCCGCCGACATCTCCGGGTTCGGGCATCGTGCTCGGTGTCTCGGGGCCACAGATGAATTCGCAGGCGCGGGCGAAAGCAGGAGTGATCCTTGCGGGTAGCTGGCAACATGTGGCGGTGTGCGTGGATGGCGTGGAAGGTCGGGCGACGTTCTTTGTCGATGGGCGGGATGTCAGCATGACGAGCGGGCTGCGGGCTGGATTCAAGCTCAAAGCACCCGTGCTCATCGGACGTCGATTCAAAGACGGCCCGACTCCTTTTGACGGCCAAATCGACGACGTGCGCATCTACGGGCGCATTCTCTCCGGCCCGGAAGTTTCAGCGCTCGCGGAAGGGCAAAGCTTCTCCAATTAACAATGAACATGCATCTCCTCCGCGCCATCGCCTGCTGGCTTCTGCTGACAGCCGCCGCTTTCTCGCAGTCCTATTACCTGCCGCCTTCTGCGACGTTTGTGCGCGGGGTGATTGCCGTGGAATCGACGGCGCTCACGGACGCGACTTGGCAGTCGTTTGCGAACCGCACCTCGATGCTGCTCGCCGCGCTGACGGACACACCGCAGAACTCGCTCGCGGCTCTGGCGACGGCCACGGGCAGGCCGGAGGTGAACGTGGCTCCGTTTGTGCCCGCCGGGGTTTCTAGCGGCGGGGTGAGCGCGCTCCAAAACGCGATGAACAATCCGACACGCTGCATCGCGGTGATTCCGATTCATCCGGGTCGTCTGTTTTTCACGGGCAATGATGCATTCAATTTCAACCACATCGATGGCTCGGTGGCGGCGACGCGGCTCTTCGATTTCTCGGGCGCGTTTCCCGTGCCGGCCATTTTTCTCTGCGCCGAGAGGGACAGCCTGAGCGGCATCGTGATGCCGACGGAGAACTTTGAAATCGGTCGCCGCATGGCGAATGCGCCGTGGGCCATGATCACGGAGCCTAATGTGCAGCACACCGGCACGCCAATCCCACCGGCGCTTGTTACCACGATTCTCGAAGGCATGATTGCGCGTCGTCTGCCGGTGACAAACTGGCCTGCGAATCAAGCGCCCGTGCTGCAAGCGGTGGATGTGACGACGGGTTGGCTAGCGGACTTGGTGACGAAGCAAATCGCGCCTTACGCGACGTTCACCGGCGACCGCACACGCGCGGCGTGGTTGCCCGATGAGGCGAGTGCGAATGCATGGGCGGCGTATGTGATCGCGCAGCCATTTCGCAGGCCGACGCAGACGATCGTGCTGCCGACGTCCGTGTCGAATCTGCAAATCTTCGATCCCGCCCGCTTGACGCCAAGGCTTTCACCGGCGCGACATTGCTGAGTTTCACGCTCACGAAGGACGCGGACATCTTCATTGCGCATGACAATGCGATGCAGACCAAACCGTCGTGGCTCACCGGATGGACGAACACGGGCGAAAACATCATCCTGGGCAACGGCACGACACTCTTCTCGGCTCCGTTCACGATGCGGCTGTATCAAAAGAGCTTCCTCGCCGGGCAACTCGTCGAACTCGGGCCAAACGGCGGCGCCTCGCAGCACATGATGTATTTCACGATCATCAAGGCCGCATCGAACACGCCGCCGAACGAGGTCTCGCTCATCGTCTCCGATGCGAATGCGGCGGAAGCTGGGCTGGACACGGCGACTTTTTCTGTGGTGCGGAGCGCAGGCAGCGCGGGAGCTATCACGGTAAACTACACCGTCAGCGGCACGGCAACGAGTGGCGTTGATTTCAACACCTTGCTCGGCAGCGTGACGATTCCTGCTGGGCAAAGCTCGGCGAGCATCACGGTGACGCCGATCAATGATGCGCTGTTGGAAAGCAACGAAACCGTGACGCTCACGCTGCAATCCGGCGCGGGCTACACGCTTGGCTCGGTGAACAGTGGCAGCATCACCATCGCTGACGACGATGGAGTGGCGAAGCCCGAGGTCGGCATCTCATTTTCCCCCACCACCGCCACCGAAGGAACCACGACCTCGATCAATGTTACTCTCACCCGCAGCGGTGCCACGACCTCGGCGTTGAGCGTTTCCCTTTCGCTAACAGGGGACGCAGGCATCGACACGGACTATGCAAGCTTTGCCCTGGGCCAAATTATTCCCGCCGATGCCGCGAGCATGAGCTTCACGGTGACGTTGCTCGATGACACGGTCGTCGAAGCAGCGGAAACGATGTCGCTCACGGTCGTGCCGACCACGGCCTACAACGCCGCTGCCAACTCCACCGCCTCACTCACGATCACAGACAACGACGCCACGGGTTTGCCCATCGTGACGATCACCGCCAGCGATTCGGATGCGGGCGAGCCCAGCAATGGCGGATCGTTCACGCTGACTCGCACGGGCAGCACGGCGGCCACGCTGACCGTGACTTTCGCCACGAGCGGCACCGCGACTCGGGCGAGTGACTACACGCTGCAAAACACTGTCAGCGGATTTAACTATGTGTTTCCCGTCGGCTCGTCGTCGATGGTCAGAACGCTCACGGTGGTCGATGACGCGCTCGTGGAAGGCACTGAGACGGCGACCTGCGCACTCGTCGCGAACGCGGCTTACACGATTGGTGCCCCATCAAGTGCCACGATCAACATCGCCGACAACGACACCGGCAGCGGCCTGCCCACAGTCACCATTGCATCGACCAATCCAAACGCTGCTGAGCCGAGCACAGCGGGCACTTTCACGGTGACTCGCACCGGCGCGACGACGGCTGCATTGACCGTGAACTTCGCCGTGACCGGCACCGCGACGAGTGGCAGCGACTACACCGCTTTGGGCACGAGCGTGAGCATCCCGGTGGGCCAAACGAGCGCGACACTCACGGTCACGCCGATTGATGACACGATCTCCGAGAGCGCGGAAACGGTCATCGTCACGCTGAGCAGCAATGCCGCCTACACGCTCGGCTCGCCATCCACGGCGACGGTGAATCTCGCGGACAACGACAACACTGACCCATGGATTCAGCAGCCCGCGATTACCTACGCGACGCGCGGAACGAAAGACTTGAAGCTCGACATCTACATGCCGAGAAACCCACTGCCCGGCCCCATCCCGGTGCTGATTTTCATCCCCGGCGGCGGCTGGGCGACGGTCGGGCGCGGCAGCATCACGACCAATTTCAAAAGCTTCACCGCCGATGGTTTTGCCGTCGTGAGCATCGACCACATCAACAGCGGCGATGCAAAATGGCCCGCGCAAATCCAGGACTGCAAAGCGGCGGTGCGCTGGCTGCGCGCGAATGCTGCGACGTATAACTTTGATGCCACACGCTTCGCCGTCACCGGCATCTCCAGCGGCGGGCACATGGCGGCGATGGTCGGCACGACGGGCGGTGTGAGCACGGTTACCATCGGCGGCACGACGGTGGATTTCGTCGGTGCGAATCCCACCAACCCGACGCAGAGCGACGCGGTGCAGGCCGTCATCCCCATCATGCCACCGACGCATCTGCTGTGGGCGGACCATTATTTCACATCAAGCATCCCGGACAAAAACGGCCCCACCTCTCCGCAGTCGCAACTCGTCGGCGCGCCCGTGCAGACGGTGCCGGAGCTGGTCACCTCGGCCAATCCCATGCTGTTCATCAAGACGACCACGCCGCCGTTCTTCATCACACAAGGCACCAACGACACCTTCGTGACTTTCAATG
>JAPLUM010000546.1 GCA_026397605.1 Verrucomicrobiota bacterium
CTCCGCTCCAGTCGCTGCCAACAGTCTGAACCTCGGTTGGAGTGCCATGCCAGCCTTCACCTTGGCCGATGAAGAAGTGACTCTGGGCTGGGGCGCAATGCCAGCTTTTGGCCAAGCCGGAAAAGGAGCAAGCAACGCCGCCTTCGTAGCACAGTTTGTTAGCAAGACTGCCCACATCGAGACTCCTTCAGCCAACCGCCCATCGTTCTGGAGCATGATTGGACTGTAATGAGTGACGAGGTGAGTCTCTTGAAAACTCAGCCGCGGGTTGTGTCGGTTAAAGCCAGATCTGCTAAAAACCAGTTTCATGTTTCAAGTTGAAGGTTTCAAGCCCTGAAGGCAAAGCGTTGTTGCGAAAGGATCCGACACTTTTTGAGTGTTCTGGCTATGCCTCGTAACGTCTTGATTCAGAGAACCTGAAACCTGAAACTTGAGACTCGGTTTGAGACCTACAGCTCCGCCTTCAGCCACTGCGGCACATAGACGCGTAAGGCCTGCACTAAAGCTTCAGCGAACCTTTGACGATTTTCTGGGGAATCACGCAGGCGAATCCGATTGGCTTCGATCTGAAGTCCGGCAACGTGGGCATCTGCTTTCACATGTCGGCCAACGGTGTAGCCACCTCGGAAATAGGGTTCGGTAGGAACAACCATGCGCGGACTTGGTGTAGCCTGAAAGCCACGCTGCTCAATCATGGCGCCCAGGCTGTCCGGTCCAAACAGCAGGTCTGCATAAGAAGACGTTGGATTTAGCTGACTGATCAATTCCATGGAACCTGTTTTGATAAAGGTGGCGCTATTAATCTCTTCACGTGGCTTTGCCAGATCTTCGACTCGGTGCATGTAACCAAGCTCGACGCGGATGTCTTTGTGATTCTGGCCATGCAGATCGATGAAGAATGTGCGCCCGTGTCGAGCCACGGACGCCTTCAGAGCCTGGTCGATGAAGCCATGATATTCATGCCAAACCTTTTCTGCCGTTTTATCTCCCTGGGCAGCTTCTTTGATCTCGCGATTCGGGTCCAGCTTACTACGATGCAGATGACTGATGATCAGGTCCATGGACTTGCCTGACTGTTTTTTTACCTCTGCTGCGATACGCCGACCTAAGTCCTGCGTATTGGCATCTGAATCCACCACGCCATAGCTACGATTTGCCACCGACTTAGGTTTGAGCAGGCCCCCGTGGGGTGCAGCGATCACCAACGGCAACTCACCCGGCAGATATTCCACATATTGGTTCGCCCCAAAAACAGCCTGAGCTACAGGAACCTCTGCTGCAAAGAGAGCACCGAAAAAAGGTAGGGAAAGAGCAAGGAGGAGGCGGATCATGAGAGGAGGAAGGCTATGGCAGATGCCAAGCGGCTCTTAAATACCCATAATCAGCTTGAGGTAAAAGAACATAATGCGGATAGGCCTGCGGATCTAACCAACGAAGCATCCGTTCAAGGTTCTCCACCGCCATCGTTGTGCAGCCAGCACTTGGCTTTGTCGGACCCCGGCGAACATGAAAAAAGATGGCGCTTCCGTATCCTGGCGCGGCAGGTTTTTGATTGTGGCGGATCTCCAGCATCCACTTGTAGGCATCATCTCCTAGGCGCATCTTTTGCTTCTCAAACCAAGGCGGCACACGGCTGGGATTCACGCGGACATGCTGATTGTAATAGGGGTTCGTTGAGTCATCCACATACGCATCCCAAGGACCGACCTGAAGATAAGGCCAGCGCGCACCCGTGGGAGCTTTAGCCGCATTTCCAAAAAGCATGCCGAGCTGGAAGACGCCCGCTGGGGCCCGCCAATCTTTCTCCACTTTGGCAGGGATGCCATTTTGCGGCGGATTAAAAACGCCGCGTCCCCAGGCTAACCCTGAGCGCCCGAGTAAAACAGGCACTGCTTTAGAAAAAACCGGCTGCCAAGGGGCAGTGGCGGAGGCACGCTGATAACACTGCATCATGGCTGTATTGGAGTTCCAAGTAGCCGCCTTGCTGACGATGATCTGCCGCGCAGAACTCGGCACCTGCGCAACAAGGAGCGAGCTTTGGGAAAAAGCCAGCCATACAGCCAGCAATAATGCACCGCGAAAAGATTGCAAAAAAATGTCAAACGAAGTGGTCCTCATGGGGTCGCTATACTGCAAAGAGAGTTTCTATGCATTATCTAAGGTGCCTGAATCTAAAGTGCAAATACCTTGATTCACCAGTCTGCCACGCTATCCCAGAGTGCCCGCGTGTCTGATATCTTCCCTTTCCCCCAGCTTTGGTCCCAAGTGCGCCGCAAGTCTTGGATGTGGCTATTTCGCAGGCCACTCATTGAGCAGGCGGTGAAGCATCTGAAGGCTCACACGCAGGTGGCTAGAGCCATCATCATCAATGACCATGAACTTGAAGTTCTGGGTGAAGTTGGCCGTAACAATCAGACCTATCATGAGACACGTCTGCGCTTAAAACTGGCTGAAAATGGGGATCTGCATCTGACCACAGAATGCACCTGCCACTCGCGGAATCTCTGCGACCATGCGGCAGCTCTCATGATGGTGTTTGATCAGGAGAGCGAGCGTATTCTCATCGAGAAAATTGCACGGCCAGGCCTAGGAACTGTCGGAGATGCTGGCATCAGCGGAACTGCGGCAGGAGAAGAAAAATCTACAGCGGTGAGTAACGACCGGCTGAAGCCGCTGCTGCGGCTGCGAAGGCTCAGCATTGAGCGGGCTCATCTTAAGACGGGGCGCAGCAGCCTCCTGAATGGTAAGTTGAGCATTGGCATCGCTGAGCCCTGCGTGAGCTATGAAGGCTGCGCAGAGACCTTTCAGATGCAGGGTCGAGGCACTGGGGCACGCTGGAAGGATGAGAGCGGACAGCTATTTACACTCTCACGGAACTTAGGCATGGAGCGCCTACTCATCGCCGATCTGTCACGGGCTGGATTGATGCCTTTGACTCAGGCGATCCCTGATAGTCAGGCGACAGAGTCGGTGCATGTGCTGATGTCCGTGTCAGAGACCAAGCAGGCTGTGTTTTGGTCCGAATTTCTGCGGGATCGCGTGCCTCTGCTGCGTGAAGATGGCTGGCAGGTGGAGATCAGCGAAGACTTTGGCTTCATCATCCACGAGGCCACGGAGGATGCTTGGTTTACCGATCTGGAAAGTGATGCCGCTGGGCGTGATCATTTCTCTCTTGATCTCGGTATCGAGATCGACGGGCAGCGTATCTCTCTGGTGCCGCTCTTGGTCGATTGCATTGATCAGGGGCTGACACCGGCTGTGCTGGAGCAGAATCTCGATCAGCAATTCTTACTCTCACTCCCCGGAGCTGGGAACCCTGTGCTCTCCGTGCCAGCACGCCGACTCCTGGTGCTGCTGCGTTTTCTCGATGAACTGCTGACCACACGCCCGACACGGAAGGATGGGAAACTGCAAGTGGATAAGCTGCGCGCCGCACAGCTAAGCACCAGTCTTGAAGGCCTGCCCATACGTGCACCGGCTGAGCTGGCTGTTTTGCAAAAAAGGTTAGCCGGATTCAAAGAGATGTCGCTTGTAGAGCCGCCTGCCGGGTTAAAGGCAGAACTCCGCCCCTATCAGCGTGAAGGTCTATCCTGGCTGCAATTCCTGCGTGAGTTTGGTCTGCATGGTATCCTGGCAGATGACATGGGACTGGGCAAAACGCTGCAAGCGCTGGCGCATTTCCTGATGGAAAAAGATGCGGGTCGCATGGATCGCCCCAGCCTGATCTTAGCGCCCACCTCGGTCATCCGCAACTGGGCACGCGAGGCTGCAAAATTCACGCCAGCACTGAACGTTCTCCTTTTGCATGGGGACGATCGCCAGTCGGATTTCCGCCGCATTACCAAGCATGATTTGGTCGTCACCTCCTACCCGCTGGTTGTCCGTGACGCTGAAGTGTTGCAAGCCATCGACTGGCATATTGTGGCGCTGGATGAGGCCCAAAACATCAAGAACTCCAAGAGCAAGGCCGCCCAAATCTGCGGTAGTTTAAAGTCACGTCATCGTCTCTGCATTACCGGCACACCCATGGAGAATCATTTGGGAGAACTGTGGAGTCTCTACCACTTTCTCATGCCGGGTCTGCTGGGCGATGCCGAAAGCTTCCGGGACTATTACCGCACTCCTATCGAAAGAGATGCTGATACGGAACGCCAGAAGCAGCTCAGTGCACGTCTGCAACCGCTGCTTTTACGCCGAACTAAAAGCGCCGTGGCTAAAGATCTACCGCCCAAGACCGAGATCATCCACCGCATTGAACTAGATAAGGCCCAAACCGACCTCTACGAGACGATCCGTGCGGCCATGGATCAGCGCGTGCGTGAGGCCATCAGCAATCAGGGACTGGAGCGCAGCCAGATCATCGTGCTGGATGCTTTGTTAAAATTACGCCAAGTCTGTTGTCACCCGCAGTTGCTGAAGATTGATGCGGCCAAGAAGATTGAGACCTCTGCGAAGACGGCCTTTCTCATGGAGGATCTGCTGCCTGAGCTGATCGACGAAGGCCACCGCGTGCTTATCTTCAGCCAGTTCACGGAGATGCTGGCGATCATCGAGGAAGAACTCAAGAAGGCCCATATCCGCTATGTCAAACTCACGGGCCAGACGCAAGATCGCGAGACACCCATGAGGCAATTTCAGCAAGGGGAAGTGCCGGTCTTCCTCATCAGCCTGAAAGCTGGCGGCTCTGGGCTGACACTCACCGCTGCAGATACCGTGATCCATTATGACCCATGGTGGAACCCTGCTGCTGAAGCGCAAGCCAGTGACCGCGCCCATCGTATCGGCCAGACGAAGCCCGTCTTTATTCACAAGCTCATCTGCCAGTCCACCATCGAAGAGCGTATTCTTGACATGCAAAAAACCAAGGCAGCGCTCATTGAGGGCCTGCTCTCAGGCCGCAGTGATAAGCTGCAACTCACCCAAGAGGACATTCAGCGTCTGCTCATGGCCTCATGAGCGGCTGGCGCGTCGTCCACGCCGGCAGCAGACTTTCAAAGGCGTATCCATAGCCCAAAAGCCGCGCCTCAGACCAGGCTGCGCCCATGAAGCTCAGGCCAATCGGCAAGCCACCGACCAGTCCCATCGGCACCGTCAGATGCGGATAGCCAGCCACGGCAGCAGGTCCACTGGCCACTCGCACATGATCATCCCCTTGATCCAAGGTGATGCGCTGCGCGGGATCATTCGTGGGGCAGATCAGGGCGTCCAAGCGATGCTCCATCAGAGCCTGATCGATGCCACTAGGACCTGCCAATTGCCGTGCGTCAGGGCGCAATTCCAGGGCTTCCGCCAAAGCTTCGTCTGAACCACGACGCTCCGCTTCCTCAAACAAGTCCTGTCCAAAGAACGGCATCTCGGTCTCGCGATTTTCGTTATTAAAAGCGATCAAATCGGCTAACGAGCGCACCTTGCCTCCACGCTGATTTAAGTAGGCATTCAGATCAATACGAAACTCTGTGAGCAGGCAGCGCCAGGCTAGACCGCTGGCTCGGCGATGATCAGGCAGCGCGATAGAGTCAACGATCACCGCACCTGCCGCCCGCAGGTGGTCCAGGGCCTGATCAAAAAGAGCCTGCACGCCCAAATGCGTGCCACAGAGATCCCGAACAATTCCCAATCGGACACCACGCAGAGCCTCTGGCCGGAGGAGAGACAGGTGATCCCGAAGCGCTGAAGCGGGAGCTTCAACTGACTGTAGATCACGCGCATCATAACCAGAAAGCACATTCATCAGCAAAGCCGCATCACGCACCGTCCGCGTCATCGGGCCTGCTGTATCCTGCCAATGAGAGATCGGGATGATGCCACTGCGGCTCACCTTTCCTAAGGTAGGCTTCAGTCCGACAATGCCACAGGCGCTGGCAGGACTGACGATCGACCCATTCGTCTCCGTGCCGATGGCCGCGGCACAGAAGCCCGCTGCTACAGCTACGGCTGAACCGCTGCTAGAGCCACTGGCACTGTGACTGAGCCGATGCGGATTCTTGGTCAAACCGCCGCGCGCGCTCCAACCGCTGGATGAATCGCGACTGCGGATATTGGCCCATTCACTGAGATTTGTTTTACCAAAAAGCAGTGCGCCAGCTTCACGCAGACGCCGCACGATCTCGGCATCTCGGCTAGGTGGTGGTGCCTCGACAAGCGCCAGAGATCCAGCCGTGGTAAGCATGCCGTCAGCTGTTTCGATGTTGTCCTTGATGAGAATCGGCAGTCCATCCAGGAGCCTCACTGATTTTTCAGAATCGGCACGCGTCGCCATTTGACGCGCGTCGGGATGCAGCTCGGTGACAGATCTCAGTTCTGGTCCAGCACGATCTAGATTCTTGAGGCGCTGAAGATAATGCTGCATGAGCTGCACTGAACTCAGCCTCCCACGCTTCAGATCACGCAGAGTATCTGTCATATCCAGCTCCTGAAACGCAGACCTTCGGTCACAAGCCGCCAAGGCAGCGGCCGAGCTGCTCAGGATGAAATGGCGTCGCTTCATAGCGCGAGGCAGTGATCAGGGATTCATCCAGGCATCAAACGCAGCATCGACTCGTTGCAGCATCTCGGTGGTGCTGTGTTTTGCGTCAGTAAACTTCGTCCAGCGCGTCGGATCATGGCTTTTCCCTGAGCCCTCCAGCTCTGAGATGAATTCCTCTACCAGCGCCAAGTGTTGAGCATGCTTCTCGCGCAGATGGGTCTTGCAGGTGGTGCCAGTTTGATTCAGTCGATTCTTTGTTCCGATGCTCATGGCACCCATGATGGCGCAGTTTTCAATGAGTGCCTGAGTTTATTCGGATCACTTCTTCGCTGCCCGCTTCTTCTCTTCAGCTAGCAGGGCAGCTTTTTCAGCGGCGAGTTGGGCGCTGGCAGCGGCTTGGCGGGCGCGCATCTTGGCATCGTGTTCGGCGACTACTTTGGCGTAGGCTTCGGCACGTTTGGCTTTGGCTTCATCAGCAATTTGTGTGGCTTTTTGACGCTCGGCAGCTTGGGCGGCTTTCTCGGCGGCAAGGGCAGCGGCTTGCTGCTCTTTCTCTAAGCGGGCAGCTTCTTTTGCGGCGAGTTCCTTGGCTGTCAGTTCAGCGGCAGCGGCTCTGATCGCTTCTTTAACAGCTAATGCCTGAGCTTTAACGGCAGCGGCGGCTTCTTTGGCGGCTAGTTGCTCAGCCAGAGCTTGCGCTTTGGCAGCGGCTTTTTCGGCATCGGCCTGTTCTTTGGCAATGCGCGCGGCTTCTTTTTCGGCAAGGGCCAGCGCTTTGGCTTCCTCAGCGGCTATCCGCGCAGCTTCTTTCTCAGCGAGGGCTTGGGCCTTTGCAGCAGCTTTCTCAGCATCAGCCTGCTCTTTGGCGATGCGGGCGGCTTCTTTCTCGGCAAGAGCTTTGGCTTTTGCCTCCGCTGCGGCGATTTGGGCGGCTTCTTTTTCAGCGGCAGCCTGGGCAATGGCTGCGGCTTTTTCGGCAGCGGCTTGCTCTTTGGCCGCCATGATGGCAGCTTTTTCAGCAAGCTGCTTGGCTTTCAACTCAGCTGCGGCGGCAAGGAAGGCTTCTTTCTCTGCTAGGGCTTGGAGTCGGGCAGCTTCTTTGGCGGCTAATGCCTGGGCTTTGGCTTCTTCGGCAGCGGCTTTGGCGGCCTCTTTCTCGGCGAGAGCCTGAGCTTTAGCTGCAGCTTTTTCGGCGTCTGCTTGCTCCTTCGCAATACGGGCAGCTTCTTTCTCGGCAAGCTGTTGAGCTTTCAGTTGAGCGGCGGCGATTTGTGCGGCCTCTTTTTCGGCCAGTGCCTGTGCTTTAGCCGCAGCTTTTTCGGCGTCGGCCTGTTCTTTAGCCAGTCGGGCGGCTTCTTTCTCGGCAAGCTGTTGGGCTTTCAACTCAGCGGCGGCAATTCGAGTGGCTTCTTTTTCAGCCAAAGCCTGGGCGGCAGCCGCAGCTTTCTCGGCCGCGGCCTGTTCTTTAGCCGCGATGAGGGCTGCTTTGACGGCAAGATCATCGGCTACCTTGGCCTCCATGGCAGCGGCTAGCTGAGAACTGAAAAGTTGAAGTTGCTCGCTAAGTCCAAGGCAGGTCGCTGAAAGCTCTGGCAGTGCCTCTGGCAGGATGCGCGGATGAATCTCCAAGGATTGCAGTTTCTGGGCGGTTTCGCTGAGTAAAGAGAGGAATTTGGGATCGAGCTTGGTGGTCATTGCAGAGTATCAGAAAAGGGCGGCATGAATGAATCAAGATGGCCTGCTGTAAAGCACATCGTATCTCAATGCGCAGGAAGTTCTAGCCTGTATTCTACTTGATCTAGGTTCAGTCTAAAATCCTGTTTCTAGTTTCAGGTTTCTAGTTTCATGACATAAAAACCAACGACTTGCGACTGTGGCACCCCACACTTTTTGAGGGAGCCAACATAGCGACGTAAAGTCCTGATTGAGAGAACTTGGAACGCGCAACTTGAAACTTGAAACTTGAAACTTGGGTAAAAGATAAAATCTGGTTCCCATTGGAGGCTCTTGCAAAACCTCGTATTCTGGCGAATGCGCCTACAGGTGTAGCAAAATGGGACGAAAAGAATGGATTTGGCTACCCAAAGTAAAATGGCTCGGCAACTGATTGCCGAGCCATTTTCAGATGATTTTGAACTACTCTATTAGCGCCGACGGCGGCGGAGGAAGATACCCATGAGGCCGATCATGTAAAGCAAGGCGCGGCTTGGTTCTGGAACGGTGACGATGCTCAGGATACCAGTGCTGTGGTTAAGTTCAGCAGCCAAAAGAGGTCCAAGTCCAAGTCCAGAGTAATTGATATTGAAAGCACCACTGATCGTGCCAGGACCAGTCAGATCAAAGAGCTTCCACATGTCGCCGGCCATGAAGGAACCAGCGCCCACGTAGGCAAGAAGCAAGGTGGAGCCAGGCGTGGTGGCGGCGTCAAGAGAACCAAAGAGGCGGATTTGATCTGCTGCAGTGGAGATAGCAGTGTTGTCGCCAAGGCCTGCGCCGCTGAAGAGATCAAATTTAACAATGCTGGCTGCACCGAGAACCATGCTGCCGGTGCCACTGGTCTTGACTTCCAAGGTAGAAGCGACAGGGACACCAAGAGTGCTATCACCGACCTGGAGTGTGCCATTGATGTAGATGTAGTTGTTAGCAGCTGCCTCCACTGTGCCAGTTCCTGCAAGTGTGCCGGAAGTGCCAACGGTAACAGTGCCTGAGCCCGTAGCCGAACCAGTGGTGTTGGTGACGTTAAGCGTGCCATCATTCACCGTGGTGCCACCCGAGTAGGTGTTGGCACCACTGAGCGTCTGGGTGCTAGCACCATCTTTCACAATGCTACCGCCAGTGCCAACGATGGTGCCGGCAAAATTAGTGGAACCTGAGGCGGCTCCGACCGTCAACTGGCTAGCGCCGACATTGATCTGGGAAGTCGCTGCACCGGTGAGGGAAGCGGCGCTTTGAGCTGAACCGAGCGCAAGAGTCGAACTACCAGAACCTGTGTCGTCCATGATGATCGCGGTGCGAGCAATTGCGGTCGGCAGGGCATTGGCGACGTTGGCATTGATCGTGCCACCATTACGGACAAAGGTCGGGCCATTGTAAGTGTTGGCGACATTCAGATTGACCGTAGCAGCACTGACGATGAGGTCTGAGTTGGCGCGAGCACCACTGATGCCTATTCCGGAAATGTTGTAAGTGCCAGAACCAGCCAACGTGAGAGTGGTGGCATCTTTCACCAAGCCACCGGTAAGTCCCAGAGTGCCGGTGTTGTTGATGGTGGCATTGGTTGCTGCCGTGATTGGGCCAGCAAAGCTGCTGGTGCCAGTGGTCTGAAGAGCACCTGCGCCACCGACGCCTGTACCATTGATGGTTAGAGCCTCGGCATCTGTGTAGAGAACACTATTCAAAGCCAGGGAGGCTCCGTTATCGACCACGGTGCCTGAGCTGATGTCACCCAGGGAACCATTAGCGCCGACGCTGATAGTCGTACCGGTTTGGGCTGTTGTCGTGCCAGTGTAAGTGCTGGCTCCCGTGAGCAGCAAGGTGCCTGCACCCGCTCCAGTGAGGTTAAAGGCACCGCCGATCGCACCACCGATGGTGAGTGTGTTAGCGGAGACTGTGACCGTGCGATTTGCATCAAGAGTGACAGCACCCGTGCCAAGATTCAGACTGTGGGTACCAGTGAAGCTGAAGTTCGAGTTGATATTCAGTGGGTTATTCGTGGTCAGTGTGATGGCAGCACCGCTGGTGTTATCAATCGTGCCACCATTGATGGTGAAGGCTCCGGTGCTGATGGCGCTGGCATTGTTGATGTTCAATGTGCCTGCATTCAGGAAGGTCGGGCCATTGTAAGTATTGGCTCCCGCGAGGGTGACTGTGCCGCCTGCGATGATAAGGTCGGAAGCTACTGGCACACCAACGATCAAGCCGCCGACATAAAGGCCGGAGGAACCGCCATTGAGGGTAAGCGTGGTGCCAGCCTTGGTGATGGTGCCTGTCAGGGTGAGCAGACCGGAACCTGCGTTCTCAATCGTGTCCGTTCCATTACCGAGAACATTGATATTCTTGCTCAGCGTGGTAGCAGCACCCGTGTAAAGCAAGCGAGCCGAAGAAGTAGCAGCCACACCCAAATCAAGATCGGCATTGGTGCCGAGTGGCTGGGCATTAGTAGCTACGGAATCAATCGAAGCGATGGAGAGTGTGCCATTAGCAATGGTTGTTTTGCCGGTAAAGGTGTTCACACCGGAAAGAACCTGCGTGCCGCCGCCAGCCTTCACTAGGCTCCCGCCTGATCCACTGATGATCCCAGCATATGCCGTGCTACCAGAGGCCGCGCTCAGGGTCAGCGTGTTGGATTGCAAGTTCACGTTGCCTCCGGTGGCACCGCCGCCGGAAAGTGAGCCGATGGTTTCACTGGCGTTCAGTTGAAGGTTTGCTCCAGCCACGTCAGCAAGGGCCACTACGCCGCTGTTAAGAATCGCTGAACCCCCGGTCAATTCGACAGTGCCTGCGTTGATCTGGGTCGTTCCTGTGTAGGTGTTTGTTCCAGAAAGGATCAAAGTGCCTGCCGTCGTCTTGGTGAGGTCCCCCCCGCCATTGAGTTCACCGAGATTCTGCAGGGTTCCGGCTTGAGCGCCCAAGGTGATGACAGCGGAGCCGCTGCCAATGCTGAAGCCGCCCATGTTGAGAATAGCACTGGATCCGTTAAGCAAAACGGTGCTGGTGGTGCGTGGGGATGTGGCATTGCGAATGATGTTCCCCGCCAATGTTGTGGTGCCGCCAGTAATGTTGAGCGCTGCTGTAACGGTGCCGCCACCGGCTGCCGCGTTTGTTCCCAGCCTGACGGCTGCTGCAAGCGAGGTGCTATTGTTGATGGTTACGCTGCCGCCACTGATGTTTAACTCCCCGACGGTGCTAGCCGCACCAGCTTGGTTGTAGGTGCTGTTGCCGATGTCCACGCCGGTTCCCGTTGCGCCCACATTGCCAAAGGTCACAGCACCGCCGGAGATGTTGACTCGGTTGGTCAGGGTGCTAGTTGCCGTTGCCGTGCCGGTGCGGAATCCAATATTGACATTGGTAGCGTCCAGCACGCTGGAGATCGACGCATCGTCCGCGCCAAAGTTGAACTCCGAAGTTAGACCTCCAAGACGAGATTGGTTGCCAACATTGAGCGTTGTGATGAGGATGTTCGCGTCGTGACCGCTGAGATTCACAAGGTTGTTAGTCGTCGCCTCAGTTGTGCCGGTGCCGGCACCTCCAGTGCCGACGTTTATGGCCGTGGCGCGGCTGGTGCCATCCGCTGCGCGGATGATCAGGTCCCCATCGACCCCGGCGAAGTTGATCTGACCAATGTCCCGTGCACCTGTGCCAACATTGATAGTGTTTGCGTTCAGCGTGGTCAGTCCAGTGCCGAGCGTGATGGTGTTGATTTGGCCCGCATTGCTATTGAAACTGCCGAAGTTCCCGACAGATATGGTTCCGGCAGTAATGGTGGTAGTGGCCACCGTGTCGGCGACCGCCGGTGTGGGTAGAAGAAGAGTGGCCCTGCTGTTGCTAAGGTTTGTGGCGGTTCCAGGGCTGACGCGGAAGGTGCCGGTGGTGCTGGTGTTGATGTTCGCCGAGGCCAATGCGGTGAGGTCGAGTGTGGTGGTCTGTGCAATGGTCGTGCTCGTGCTACCGCCGACGGTGAAGGTGCCGGCCGCAGCCGTGGTGACGTTGAAGCTGCCTCCTCCGTTGAGGGTGAGATTGGTGACCGTGTTCGCCACGGCAGGAGTCGTCGCACCGATCTGCACGTTGTTGTTGACGGTAAGTGACTGCCCCGCGTCCACGGTGATGGTGCTAGCGGTGGCGGAGTTGATGTTCATGGTCAAGGCACCCCCAAACGTGGCGCTCACTCCATTGAGGTCGAGCGCGGCTGGTGTGGTGGTCGCCGCGGCTCCGAAGGTGAGACCACCCGCGAGAGACGGACTCGTGTTGTTTATCACCATGGTGCCAGCGTTAAGGGTTGTCACGCCACCGTAATTGTTCGCGGCGGTCGCACTAAGGCCGTTAAACGTCAGCGTTCCAGTCCCGCTCTTGGCCAGGGCGTTGCCAGCGAAGACTCCGTTTCCGAGGGCGTTGGTAAAGGTGGTGTTTCCTGTGCCATCAATGGTGAGCGTGCGGGCTGCGGTGTTTGCAGTAGCACCAATTGTAGCAGTTGCACTATCGATCACAAGAGTGCCTGCGGTGAGGCTGTTGGTGAGCGTGCGGCTGGCATCACCAGCAGTGCCTGTAAATGTTCCATTGAAAGAAATGCTATTTGAGCCACTGACCGTCAAAGCACCACCGAGTGAGAGTGCATTAGGAAGCGGACCAGTGCCACCTGCGGAGAGGTTAACGGTAGCTTGCAGAGTTGAAGCACCAGTGATGGACAATACACCAGTTCCGAGAGCATTGACATGACCTAGCTGGAGGGTGCCAGCAAGGAGCGTTGTGCCACCCGTGTAAGT
>JAPLUM010000087.1 GCA_026397605.1 Verrucomicrobiota bacterium
TCGCGATCTGGATTCGGCCCTGTCCATAAAAACATCTGCATTCGGCCTGGTGATCCATCACCGGGCGGTGTCGAAAATTGTGCATTATCCGTGCCGCTACCATCCTGGGCATCAGCTTGAATAGCATCATTCCCCAGACCGCCACGGCCAAAGTTATTCGTTTGAAAATTCCCAGCCGTCTCCGTGAAACCGAGTTCATACATCTTGTCGTGAAAAACGTTCGTCCAATAAAAAAGATTAGTGACTGACGCATCTCTATAAGTGCTAGGGGCCTGCGTCAGATCGGCTGTAAAATCAAACACACGCGAGGCTGAAGTAGGCCGCGGCAGATCCGCTATATTATTCGCATCCACATCTGTGTGAGCGTCCACATTGTTCCCCAGAGTCTGCGTATCCCCATCGTCGATCCATCCATTGGGCGACGCCGTCGTATTCAGCGCTGAAAGCGTCACCAGCTGCCGAGACACCTCAGGCGGCTGCACGCTGCTCACATTCGCATGACCGGGAGAAAAAGGCGATGGGCTGTCACTCGTGAAAACGCGATAAGATGCATCACTGATATCAGATGTCAGGCTACGCCGAGCCAGCACCTCACCCGTTTCAGCGTCGATCACGCTTTGATACATCTCATTGCGCGCCAGGCTGAAAGTGACCACATCCCAGGCCAGCCGCATCTCACCTGCGCTGAGCGGTAGCCAGGTTAAGTGCGCGGTCGTATCGCTGAGCTTCTGAGTCGTGAATGGCTGCCTTTGCTCCACCCCTTCAGCCTCGCCATTGGCCTTCAGGTCTGACAGCGCCACCTCATCACCCAGGCCTGCTGCTGCAGCGACGACCGCCGCCGCAGCCGTAAGATCAGGCACGGCATCCTGCGCGCCCGCAGCTCCCGCTGGATCGGGCAGAAAATGATCATTCAATGTCACGATCTCACCATCCCGAGTCACGTTGGCTTTAAAGATCGTGTTATAAAGGCGAATGGCCAAATGCTGCTGCTGCCACACCAGCGTGCTCATCCCGTTATGAGCCGTCACATCCTCACGGGAAACCTTCGCTTGATTCAAAAACTCAGCTGGATGCCCAAACAAGCCTGGATACTCCGCCACATAGTCCCGCACGATGTCGGCCGCCTTCTTGCCCGAGTTCTTTCCTGTCAGAAACCTGCCCCTGGCTTGTAAATGACTCGGAGCACCCGAAATCTCATCAAACGTCACTTCGGCGGTGGGAACTTTCCGTCTAAGCTGCGAAAAAGCCTCACCCCGCTCCACTGGCAGAGGAGGCCCGGCACTCTTCGACCTCAAATCGATTTCTGGCAGCGGCTTCGGTTTGGCCTTAACAAACTTTATTTTTTTGGTCAAAGATGCCGAGGGCTCGCCTTCCGCAACCTGTGCGGTTTTAACAGGCAGCTGATTGGGTTCTTCAAAGGCCTCTCTGAAAACCCAACCGCAAGTACCCACCATGATGACCAAGGCAGAAACCAAGCCAGCTGAATTTCTATTTTCGAAATTACTCATATTGTTCATTGGTTTTATCGAAACGGCCAGAGCCTTACAATCCTAATTTACTCTAAATTAAGACATTACTTGAATCCGAATCAGCCATCTGCCGCTCCTTCAGCTCGGGGGAAAAGTCGAGACAATGAACCCGCAAGGTTCAAACATAGCGCTAGATGGAAGCCATCGGCTCAAGAGGCACCCGTGAATCCATTAGATAAAGCTTCGTTTTAACCGCCACCAAGAGAAGCAGAACGGCAAGGATCGAATGCTGACCTTTCAGCGCCTTGCACTGGTTCTGCGAACCGCTACTGTCTCGAATGCGCCGCGCTATTTATCCAGGAAGTTTTGATCCCATCACCAACGGGCACCTCGATGTGCTTCAACGTGCCTCGGGGCTGTTTGACGAACTCATCGTCGCTGTGGCGCGTGACAATGCCAAGCAGAGCCTATTCACGGTGGAGGAACGTGTCGAACTGCTACAAGCTGCCACCGAGCATCTGCCAAATCTGAAAGTGATGCCGTTTGAGGGCTTGCTGGTCGATTTTGCCCGCCAGCAAAAAGCCATGGCTCTGGTGCGAGGTCTGCGCGCGGTGAGCGACTTTGAATTTGAATTCCAGCTGGCTCTCATGAACCGCAAGCTGGAGCCGAATCTGGAAACTATGTTTCTCATGCCAAGGGAAGAGCTCACTTATATCAGCAGTCGCCTTGTGAAGGAAATCTCACGCCTCGGTGGCAATGTGAATCAATTTGTGCCGCCACACGTCGTCGCAGCGCTGAAGGCCAAACAGGCTAAGGCCCCGTAACACGCAGACGCAGGAACAAGCGATCTTTTCCTGCTGTCGAGATCACAGCGCGTTTAAGTTCTGTCTGTAAATCCAGGCTTTCCAGCGTGCTAGCTGTCGGCATCGGCGACCAGGAGATCATATCCTCCGACCACTCGGGAATCACCTGGGTGCCGCTGAGCTGCACCCGCTGGCGGAAATCAAAACGCAACTCATCCGGCACTCGATTGGCCACCGGCAGCTGAGTAGCACTCGACATTTCAGGATTCGTATTCATGGCAAACTCCACCCAATTCTGCAAACCATCCCCATCAGGATCTTCTAGCGCTCCCGTGCTGACAGAGTCCCAAGCACGCCCCGCCTGCCACATGGCATAAGTCGTCGGCTGCGGGCTAAGACTGAGGCCTAGCAGGATGGGATCGTGATCGCTGCTGCGGAAGGGCGTACCGACATTGACCAGCAAATGAGCCGCAGTTTTGTTCTCTGCATTGTAGTCGTAAAAGGCAGGTTCATCCGCATTGATGTGCCAGTGACCGCCACTAAGGATTTGTGAGACGAGAGTACT
>JAPLUM010000328.1 GCA_026397605.1 Verrucomicrobiota bacterium
AGATGCCGGTGCCCAATCCATCCCGAACGCAACCACCAACATCTCGCCCGGCCCTGCGAATGAGTCGTCGCAGACGGTCAGCTTCACGGTGACGAACACGAACAATGCGCTCTTCAGCATCCAACCCGCGATTTCCAGCAATGGCACGCTGAGCTTCACCTCCGCGCCCAATGCAAATGGTGTGGCAACGGTCTCGGTCACGGCGGTCGATAACGGCGGCACGGCCAACGGCGGTTTGAACACCAGCGCCGCAAGGACCTTCAGCCTCACCGTCACGCCGGTGAACGATGCACCGACGAACATCACCCTCAACGCCACGAGCCTCGCGGAAAACAACGCCACGAATGCCACCGTCGGCACGTTAAGCGCCACGGACATTGATTCAGCGGACACACACACCTTCAGCCTCGTCACTGGCACCGGTAGCACGGACAACGACAGCTTTACGATCACTGGCAACGCTTTGAAACTCACCGCGAGTGCTGACTTCGAGACGAAGAGCAGCTACAGCATCCGCATTCGTGCCACCGACAGCGGCAGCCCGGTGCTGAGCTTCGAAAAAGCCTTCACCATCACGATCACCAACGTGAACGAAGCCCCGCTTGCCAATGCGCAAAGCATCACCACGAATGAAGACACCGCCGCCAGCATCACCCTCAATGGCAGTGATGTCGATGCCAGCACCACGCTGACCTACAGCATCGTCACCAGCCCCACCAACGGCATATTGACCGGCAGCGGCACCAGCCGCACCTACACGCCGAGCGCCAACTTCAACGGCAGCGACAGCTTCACCTTCAAGACGAATGACGGCAGCCTCGACAGCACCACGGCCACGGTTTCGATCACCGTGAACGCGGTGAATGACGCGCCGAGCTTTGCACTGCCGGCGGGAGCTTCCGGCTCAGGCGGCGGTGCCCTGTGGGCGTGGGGCTACAATGAATTCGGCATGGTCGGGAATGGCAACCAGACCACCCAAAACCTGCCCGTTCAGGTGGTGCGCACAGGCGTGCTCAACGGCAAGACCCCGTCCGAGGTCTCCATCGGCCAGCAGCATGCCTTCGTGCTCTGCACAGACGGCACTCTGGCCACCTGGGGACGCAATTTGTATGGCATGCTCGGCAATGGAACCACCACCAACAGCTCGGTGCCCGTGCTGGTGAACCGCAGCGGCGTGCTCGCTGGCAAGACCGTGACCGCCATGGCCGCAGGCGGCGTGCACTGCCTCGTGCTGTGCTCCGATGGCACGCTCGCAACCTGGGGCAATGGCTCCAACGGCGAACTCGGCAACGGCGGCTCGACCTTGAGCAGCGTGCCGGTGCTGGTCAACAGGACGGGTGTTCTGGCGGGCAAGACTGTCACCCAGCTCACAGCGGGCGGCCTCAATTCGCTGCTCCTCTGCTCCGACGGCAGTTTGGTGACATGGGGGGCTGGCAACGTCGGCCAGTTGGGCAACGGCGCCAACTCGCAAAGCTCGCTGCCCGTCTTGGTCAACCGCAGCGGCGTGCTCGCTGGCAAGACCGTCACGAAGCTGTCCATTGGATCCAACCACTCCCTGGTGTTGTGCTCCGATGGCACGGTTGTCTCCTGGGGGATCAACAGTTCAGGGCAGTTGGGCAACAACAGCATCATCAACAGCAACGTGCCTGTGCTGGTCAACATGAGCGGCGTGCTCGCTGGCAAGACCGTGACTCATATCTCTGCCGGCCCGAATCACAGCGCCGTCCTCTGCTCCGATGGCACCATCGCCACCTGGGGACGAAATGCAGAAGGCCAGCTGGGCAATGGCACCTTCAATGCGAGCAACCTGCCTGTGTTGGTGGACCGCAGTGGTGTCCTGGCGGGCAAAACCATCACGGACGTGAAGTGTCTGGCCACCCTCACTTATGCGCTTTGCTCCGATGGCAGCCTCGCATCGTGGGGTGAAGGTTGGTATGGCGCTTTGGGCAATGGCAGCACGACGAACGCTTCCACGCCGGTCCTCGTCACGACCTCTGCCATGCCTTCCGGACAGAAGATCGTCGCACTGCCCAATAAGATGGGAGATGGCTATGCACCCGTGGTCATTGTCGGCACCCCGACGACGGGAGTTTACGACCTGACCGTCCCGGCGGCCGGTGCCCAAAGCGTCGCTTCTTTTGCCACCAACATCAGCGCCGGCCCCGCCAACGAGTCCGCGCAGACGGTCAGCTTCAACGTGACCAACAGCAACAACGCGCTCTTCAGCGTCCAGCCCGCCATCAGCAGCAGCGGCACGCTCACCTTCACTCCGGCGGCTATCGGCAGCGCCACTGTGACCGTCATCGCTCAGGACAACGGCGGCACCGCCCATGGCGGCCTCGACTCCAGCGCGGCGCAGACCTTCACCATCACCCTGACCAACAGCGCCCCGACCAACATCGCCCTCAGCGTCACCAGCATCGACGAAAACAATGCCGCCAATGCCACGGTGGGCACGCTGAGCGCCACCGACGCCGACAGCAGCCAGACGCACACCTTCAGCCTCGTCACCGGCACCGGAAGCACGGACAACGCCAGCTTCACCCTCACTGGCAGCACCCTGAAAATCACGCCAAGCGCTAATTTCGAGGCGAAGAGCAGCTACACCATCCGCATCCGCGCCACCGACAGCGGCAGCCCGGCGCTGAGCTTCGAAAAAGCCTTCACCATCACCATCAATGACGTGAACGAGGCCGTCATCGCCCTCAGCGGCAACAGCCAGGCCATCACCAACGGCGACATCACTCCCACGGCGGCGGACCACACCGACTTCGGCTCCACGGGCGTCGCCACGGGCTCGGTCACGCGCAGCTTCACCATTCGCAATCCGGGGCTCAATGACCTGCTGCTCACCGGACTACCGAAAGTGGCTGTCAGCGGCCCGCATGCAGCGGAATTCACCATCTCTGTGGCTCCCGCCAGCACGGTGACCCAGGGTGGAGGCACCACCACCTTCCAGGTCGTCTTTGATCCCGCCGCCACCGGACTGCGCAGTGCCACGCTGAGCATCGTCAGCAATGATCCGGTGAATTCGACCTTCAGCTTCGCCATCCAGGGCGCCGGTCTCTCTAGCAATGCGGACCTCGCCAGCCTCACCCTCGGCACTGGCACTGGCACACTCACGCCTGCCTTTGCGGCCAATACGACCAGCTACACAAGCATCCAGACCACCGCCACAAGCAGCCTGACCTTCACCGCCACCGCAGCGGACGCAAACGCCACGCTCAGCGGCTCTACCTCACCGCTCGCGCTCAATGTCGGCTCGAACACGCTCACCGTGCTCGTCACCGCCGAGGACGCCGTCACCACGAAGACCTACACCGCCGTCGTCACACGCCAGACTGCTCAGCAGACCAACTACGATAACGGCATCGCCAGCTGGGCTGTCGCCAACGGCCTTCCACCCGGCACGTCCACTGACGCCGATAGCGATGGCGATGGCGTCAGCAACCTCGCTGAATTCGCCTTTGGCACCAATCCTGCCTCCGGCACGATTCCTGCCGCAGGCTTCACTGGCACCTTCGCCAACGCCACACTCACCGCGCCAGGCATGCCCATCGCGGCCTTTGAGCCTAACTCTGCGGGCGTAGATAACCGCGCTCTCTTTACCCGCCGCACGGACAGCGCCTCCATGGGCATCACCTACACCGTTCAGTTCAGTGCGACGCTTGGCACTTGGCAGAATAGCACGGCGACGCCCACAGTTCTCGCCGCACAAAATGGTGTCGAACTCGTCAGCGTGAAGTTCCCCCTCACCGTCGGTGGCAGGAAGGCACGCTTCATGCGCATTAGCGTCAAGGCTCCGTAATCTGTCCTTCACACTTTTTCCCAACACTGATCTCATTCAATATGACACGTCACCTTCTCTCCGCGCTCTGCATGCTGCTCTTTGCAGCCACTGCGCCCGCTGCTGTCGTCTTTAGCAGCAATCAAAACGTTGCCATTCCCTTCGATCAGGAAGGCGTTTATGTGAATGTTTTCAGCAATGCTGTAAGCTACACCTTACCCACTGACTTCGATAATGGCCCATGGC
>JAPLUM010000842.1 GCA_026397605.1 Verrucomicrobiota bacterium
GCGTGGATGGGTGATCTCGGGAGTTTGCCAGCCCTATGAAAAAACATCAACTGTTTCTTCTTCTGTCGTCGTCGTCGCTGCTTCGGGAGCGTCTTCTTTAATCTCTTATCCTTCGGTCGTCCGCTTCATCGGGCACCTTCAGCTCAAGGGGCTCGCCACGCGCACGGTGGAGGCTTATGTGTGCATGATCCGCTTGCTGGCTCAGTGGGCGGGCTGTGATCCGGCGGCACTGGATGAGGAGCAGGTGCGCGAGTACTTTCTGCATCTGGTCAATGTCCGCTCTTATGCGCCGAAGACGCTGCGTCAGGCGCGTGCGGCATTGAGTTGCTTCTTCCTCGAGATGCTCGGTGTGGCGGACTGGCGGGTGTTTGCGCACATCAAGACGAAGGACTCGCAAAAGTTCCCCGAGGTCCTCAGTCGCGATGAGGTGCGGCGTGTGCTCGCTGAGGTCAAAGAACTGCGCTTCCGTGCGCCACTGACGCTGATCTATCTGTGCGGGCTGCGACTGAGCGAGGCACTGAACATTGAGGTGCGGGACATTCATCGCAAGGAGCTGCGGCTGCATGTGCGGATGGGTAAAGGTGGTAAGGATCGCTATGTGCCGCTACCACAGGCGGCACTGGATATCCTGGAGCGCTGGTGGCGCTGCCATCGTCATGCCTGTTTATTGTTTCCGGCGATGGGTCATGCGTGGAAGACGACCTTTCGCGATGATCCCGCCGAGCAGGCTGTTGTACAAAGGACACGCTTGCAGCAGGCGGAGCATCCGATGAGCGACAGCGCGCTGCAAAACGTGTGGCGGCTCGCGTTTGCGGCCAGTGGTGTGAAGAAGAAGGCGACGATCCACACGCTGCGCCATTCGTATGCGACACACTTGCTGGAGGAAGGCATCGGTCTGCGTTATGTCAGTCAGTATCTCGGCCATGCGACATTGCAGCAGACGCTTGTTTATGCGCATCTCACCGATGTGTCGGTGGAGCAGACACAGCAAGCGTTGGCACGCATGGCGGCAAAGCTCACCGCTTCACCACCAGCCTCATCAGCACCGACACCTACTGCCGCTTAACGGGCGATGTCGGCCCTCATCAGCACAGCGCCGCCATCACTGGCGGCGGTGTTTGCGCAGCATTGGCCCGCGTATCTCGCGGCTCATGGCACGCGCATCCCACCGCAGCATCGTCATGCGGCGCGTGCCATCATGCAGTGCCGCACGCCGGAACTGGGCAGTGTGTTTTATCGCTGCGATTGCGGTAAAGTGGAGGCGCGGCCCGTCTCCTGCGGGCACCGTGCGTGCAATGGCTGCGGCCAGCACAAGTCCATGGAGTGGGAGGCGCGGCAAAAAGCCCGCCTGCTGCCCGTGCCCTATCACATGGTCACGTTTACGATACCCGCCGAGTTCCGAGCGCTGTTCCGCGCTAACCAAGAGTTGTGTTACGATCTCTTGTTCCGCGAGAGCGCCGCTGCCCTGAGCACCTTCGCCGCAGACCCGCAGCACCTCGGCGGAGACATCGGCATGACCGGCGTGTTGCAAACATGGACACGCGATCTGCGCTACCATCCCCACATCCATTACCTCGTCCCAGGCGGAGCTTTGACTGATAAGGGCTGGATTAGACCCAAAGATCCAGACATCCTCGTGCCCGCCAAACCGCTGGCCGTGCACATGCGCAACCGTATGCGTGCAGCGCTGAAAGAAGCCGACTTCAAGCTCTACCTCAGCATCCCATCCAAAGCATGGAAGAAGCCATGGAACTGCGATCTGCGCAACGTCGGCAGCGGAGCCAAGGCGATGGAGTATGTGGCCCGCTATGTGCAGAAGACCGCACTGGATGCCGCGCGCATCATCGCCATCAGCGAGCAGAGCGTCAGCTACAAGTGGACGCACCGCGAGAGCGGAGAGGCGCGCACCACCAGCGTGAAAGGCATGGAGTTTTTGCGCCTCTTTTTGCAACACGTTCTACCGCGTGGGTTCCGGCGCGTGCGGCACTATGGGTATCTGAGCGCCGCCGCCAAAGAGCGCTACGAGCGCCTGCGCAGTCTGCTCAAAGCCGGAGCCATCGTGCTCATTTTGCCCGAGAAGACCGCCGTGTGTTGTTCCGCCTGCGGCTGCGCGATGACGTTCCTGCACGCCCTGCGTCATCACCGCGCAAGGCCACCACCTGCCGCCGAACCAACTCCATGATCACGCCACTCACCTTTTCAAACACCGGCCCAGACCGCAGCGGAGAGTCATGCCCGCGAGGAGAGAAAAAGCGCCCGACGAGGCATTTGAAGCCATCACCGCAGCGTCAAAACACCGCCACACCCGCCACTAGACCGCCGTCGCAGGATCGAATCGGCCAAAGAGCCACCTCGCAGCGGCCTCAAAGCCGGAACACAGCGCGAGTTGATCAAGCGCCCTCGAAGAATCGGGGAAAAGCTTTCCCCACTGGGTAAGTCCTGGGCCATCCGACCGCGAATCGTCCAACAACCGTTATCATTGTGGCTTCGCACAATGATAACCATGTTCGTTCGGCTTTTTGATTGGCTAGAGCAATCTGGCAGCAGGTCCGTCTCATCGTTCGGTCATCCGTCGGCAAACTAAGAAAACCATCTGAATAGGCGACTCCACCAACTCTCAACGATAGGCTGCTTCATGGGATTACGAAGAGGGCTCATCGTAAAAACACCTGAGGCAATCGCGTCCGCTCGATTCCTCTCGAACTCAGCTTCTGCGGCCGCCCTATCAATAGTTCGGGGATCAAATATCTCTACTTCGAAGCTGTGG
>JAPLUM010000533.1 GCA_026397605.1 Verrucomicrobiota bacterium
CTCAGCATCTCCCCGGCTCGCGTGGATACAGCCATCCAAGATCAGGCTTTGGAACTATGGGAAGCCGTGGCAACTGGCCTGGATTACATTGGCACCATGGCGGTGGAAATGTTCGTCACCTCTGAGGGTAAGGTTCTCGTCAACGAGATCGCTCCACGCCCGCATAACAGCGGCCATTACAGCATCGACGCCTGTCTTTCCAATCAGTTCCAGCAGCAGCTACGCGCCATCTGTGGGCTCAGCCTGGGTGATCCCACCCAGCACACGCCTGCCGTCATGATCAATCTCCTCGGAGATGTCTGGCCCGAGCCGACCGTGCATCCTGATTGGTCTCCTGTCCTCAATCATCCCCGCGCCAAGCTGCATCTCTACGACAAAGCCGAAGCCCGTGCGAAACGCAAAATGGGTCACATCAATGTTCTGGGCGACACCATCGAAGAAGCCCTAGAAACGGCGCAAACGCTCAAACGTGCGCTAGGCATGGCTTAACCTAAATACCTGTTTCTGGTTTCAAGTTCAAGGTTTCAAGTCTAGAAGCCCAAAACGTTGTGAGCGAAGTGCCCAACACTTTTGAGTGCTGTGGCCACGCATTGTAATGCCCTGATTCAGAAAACTTGAAACTAGAAACAAGAATTGGAACATCTCGGCCTCTCGTCCTGGATATGTATTGGCCAGAAAGCCATCGACAAAGGGCGTGTGGACTCGCGCAGGGCAGATGCAATTGCAGCGGATGCCTTCTTTAATAAAATCCTTCGCCATAGTGAGCGTCATGGATAAAACCGCACCCTTGGTCATCGAGTAGGCAAAGCGATCTGCCAGCCCCATTTCAGCGGCGATGCTGCACATGTTCAGCACGACTCCGCCGCCTTGCTTGACCATCTGAGAAACAGCTGCCTGTGAGCAGTTAAAGACACCTTTGATATTAATCCGATAAAGACGATCCATCTCCGCTTCCGTAGTCGTCAGCAGCGTGCCGATGTGGGCCACTCCAGCATTGTTGACCAAAATATCGATCCTGGAACGGCGAGACGTGATACCAGCCATCAAGGCTTTTGTAGCCTCATGATCACCGACATCACAGGCTGAGGCATGGGCACTACCGCCAGCTTGTAGAATCTGATCCACGGTGACCTGAGCGGCCTCCAGCTTGAGGTCGATCACTTCCACATGCGCACCTTGTCGGGCAAAAACCAAAGCCATGGCCTGACCGATGCCTGAACCTGCGCCAGTGATGAGCGCGACTTTCTCCGTGAGCTTGAACATACCGGATCTAAGCTTACTTAGGCAGCATGGTAAAGTACTGGGTTTCCAGCTGTTTCACCTTGGCGCGCAGAGGATCTAGCTGAGGCTGCAGCTTGGCCAATTCAGCACCGATCTCGACAAGGTTTTTATCACGCTGTGGATTGTCCTTTTCGGCTGCGGCCAGAGCAGATTCGGCTGCGGCTTTTTGCTTCTTGGAGTTCTCCACCGTTTCGGTGGCTTTGGTGACTTCGATCCGCTTTGCTTCGACAATTTTCAGCTCGGCTTCCAGCTTGGCACGCGCATCTGCAAAGGTTTTTTCCAGCGCCGGTTGCGCAGCTTTAAGCTGGGCGATGGTGTCGCTGACGGGCTTGGATTTAGCCACAAATTCAGCTTCGAGTGCGGCGGGGATGGCTTGCTTATCAGACCGAGCTTTTTCTTGCGAGGCGATCTCTTTGGTGATGCTTTCGACCTGGCCTTTGTGAGGAGCCGCATTCTTTTCAGCCCCGGTCATTTCAGCTTTGGCCTGCACCACGCGCTTTTCAGCCTGATTTTGAGAGTTATTGGCGTTACCAAGCTCCGTTTTGGCTTTGTTCGCAGCTTGCTTAGCCTCATTGAGTGATTTTTCACCAGCCGTTTTAACCACACGTTTTGCTTCCAGATCCGACTGTGCTTTGGCGATGGCTGGGGCATCCTGTCCCTTCTTCACTTCTGCGACGACCTTTTCGGCGGCCTGGATTTCAGCCACAAGCGGCCTCCTGTTTGGCCAGATTGGCTTGCTTGCTAGCCACCTGCTCAGCAGGGCCTTTCAGCTTGGCTGCGACTTCTGCCTGCTTTTTCTTCAGCGGTTCGATGGCTTTGCTAATATCATCCACAGCCTTTTTAGCAGCGGCAGTGCCGTCATCCCTGACCTTAACCAGAGCCGCCAACTCAGCCTCGCGGGCAGCGAGTGTTTTCTTGTGATTCTCCAAATTCGTATTGGCCGTGGCATCAGCGCCTTTGCTCGGAGCAGCCGCCTGCTCCAGACCATTGAGTTCCGTTTTGAGCTTGGCCAAGGCCGCCTCATTCAGAGGAATGGCAGCCGTGGTTTCTGCGATGGTTTTTTTGGATGAATCGATTTTGGCTGCATTGCTTACCTTGGCGTCTTCGTTGTCTTTTTTTGCTGCGGTGTAATCATTGAAGCCGCTTTCGAGCTTGGCCAATGCGGCTTTCTCAGCCAGCACTCCGACATTGAACTGCGCGGCTTTCAGGGCTGTTGGAAGCTTTTGGAAAAGGTTGATTTCCTCTGCGACCGACTTCGCGGTGAACTGTGCCGCTGCCAGGGCTTCCCTGCCCTTTACGACCTGTGATTCAGAGCCTTTGATGCGCTCAGGGCCGGCCTTGACCAATTCTGGAAGTTTAGGCAACTGAGCTTTTTTTGCGGCAATGCTATCCGTCGTGGTTTTCACCTTCGCGATATTGTCGGCCATGAGTTTATCCAAGTCTGCAACTGGAGCAGGTGCAGCACCAAGCTCAGCTTGGGCCTTGGTCGCGGAGGCTGTCAGCTGATCTGCTTTGGCTTTCAGCGGTGCCAGCTTCTGCTGTTCGCCTTTGGCGGCATTGAGTTTGCCTTCCAGATCCTTGACCTTGGCCACCAGCGCCGCGTCATCAGCCTTGGCGGCGAGTTCTTTTTTGGCAGCTTCTAGTGCAGCATTGGCGTCAGCGACTGCTTTTTCTGCCGCAACCGATTTTGCTGCTTCCGCGACGGCTGTCGCCTGCTCTTTTTGCAGAGCCGCTAATTTAGTGGATTTTTCTTCATGGGCTTTGATCGCTGCAAGCCGGGCCGTTTTATCAGCCGTAGCTTTGGTGATAGCAGCCTTAGCTGTGGCGAGTTCTTTTTCTTCAGCAGCAATTTCAGCGGGATAACTTTTGCTGCGGCGCTCCTGCTCAGCGACTTCGGCGCGCACTTTGGCCAAAGCTTCGTCCAGTGACTTAAGATCTGCTTCGGCTTTTTTAGCGGCCTCCTGCTGGCCTGGCAGACTAGCGACGAGTTCTGTGGCCCGTTTTTCAGCCTCGACGATGCGCTGAGCAATGAGCGGCGGATTTGAGCTCAAAGATCCAAGGTCCCTTTGCGTCTTCAAGTCATACATCTTCACGTCACCTGCAAAGTTCCCCACGACGTAGGTCTTGCCATCATGGAGAGCGACGATTTGGGTGGCGACGTCTGTCTGACTTGGAAGGTCAGCGAGTTTGTTACCTTTGATGTCCCAATGGCGCACGCTGCCACTGTATCCGCAGGTCACGAGCGTGCCTTCTGGGGTGAATGAGACGCTTTCAGTGCCTGAACTATGGGCAGCCCATGAGGCGACTTGCTTGCCCTCGGTCATCTCCCAGAGCGTAACCGAGCCATCTCGGCTGCTGGAAGCTAAAATATTCGAGTCTGCACGCCAGGCCAGATCCGTGGAGGAAGCTTTGTGCTGCCCCAACACATAAAATTCACCGCCATTCGAGGCTTCCCAGACCATGACATTGCCATTGCGGTCAGAGCTGGCCAGCAATACGCCATCGGGACTGAAGGCGGTGCCCATGATCCACTCGGTATGTTTGCTGATGGTGTAAAGCTCTTCTCCTGTGGCTGTGTCATACACTTTGACCTTCTTGGATGGGCTACCGATCACGACCATTTTTTGATCGGGACTGATGTCGGCACTCATGACCTGATCAAATTCTTTGCCGACTTCCACCACTCGTTTGCCGGTTTTCACATCCCAGACGATCGCATGGCCGAGCTTTCCCCCACGACCACCACCCATGACGAGTAGGGAGCCATTCCGGCTGAAGCTTAGCGTGCGGGCGTAACCTTCGGTGTATGGGAAAATCCCGGCGAGCTGCTTGGTGTCGGTATCATAGAGCAGGATCTGCTTCGGCGCAGCAAAGGCCACAAGAGACGTCCAAGGGCTGGCCGCCATAGCTGTCACCGCTGTGCTGCGTGGTGTGACGACCACTGGTTCCAGCAGGACATTTTCAGGCTTGGCAATCGGACCTTCAGGCTTCCCACTCGTGACCACCACCGCCATGTCCACCTTCGGTTTGGTGGACTTTTTGGCTAGACTAGACTTGGTCTCTAAAACACCACCAGCGATCCATTTGGCTAAAATGGCCAGTTCCTTGGCATCCAGGGCCGTGCCCTCAGGTGGCATGAAAGGCTCCTCCTTCTTGGCGCAGGTCGTCCAGAGACGGCTGGCGTCGGGGTTACCCGCATCGACGATGGCACCGCCACCACCACCCGTGATCAGGCCGCCCATGCTCGTCAGATCGAGATCACCCTTTTTCTTATCGGGATTGTGGCAAGAGAAACATTTGTTCTCCAGCAATGGCCGAACATGGTCTTCATACGTGATCTTTTCCCCATCCTGCGCCAAGGCAGAAGCGGCAAATAGAACGAAGGTATTCAGTGAAACAATGGCGTGGCGGTAAAGCATGGCAAAGGGAGGGGGATGCTAAACCTACGCCCGCCGACCGCATGCCCTTTCGCCAATCATTCGAATCACTGTAATATCTGGTTTAACCAGACAGAACTAGCCATTCCACACAAAGGTCACCGTCTTGTCGATGTCTGGGTGAAGACTCTGATGAACGGGGCAGGCTAGAGCTGTGGCTTCCAGCACTTTCCGATCAGGGTGCTCTGGAGAAAGCGGCACCTCGATGGTCACTGGCAGGCGAACAATGCGGCGCGGGGTATCTTCGCTCATGTGTTTCTCTACGCTGACTTTCATACCGACGATGTCGTAGCCTTTTTGTTGGGCCTTGATGTTCATCACGGTGGCCATGCAGCTGGCCAAAGCCGTAGCCACGAGGTCCGTTGGAGAAAAAGACTCGCCTTTCCCATGATTATCCACGGGAGCGTCGGTAATCAGAGTGGTCTTAGAAGGACCATGAGTAGCGGTGCAGCGAAGCCCGCCGGTGTAATCGATCGTGATAGAAACAGCCATGCCTTTCATTTAGCTGAACTTTAAGATCCGCCAAATGATTTTCCAGGGTTGCCATCTGGGAAGCGGGGGGCTTTAGTGAGGCCCCCTTTTTCTTTTATTTAATTCACCCCCACCACCCTCCCCACACATGATTGAAGTTCAGGATCTCACCAAGCAGTATGCAGGACGCACTGCCGTAGATCAGGTTTCATTCAAAGTAGAGCCAGGAGAGATCGTCGGATTCCTAGGCCCGAATGGCGCAGGAAAATCCACGACGATGCGGATCTTGTCTGGCTACATGCCGCCGACGAGTGGCAGCGCGATCGTCAACGGGCATGATGTTTTCCAGGCATCCATGGATGTGCGCAGGTCAGTGGGTTACATGCCGGAGATGGCTCCGCTCTACACCGATATGCGGGTGAAAGAATACCTGCGCTTCCGTGCCGAACTCAAAGGACTCTCAGGGAAAATGCTCCGCCAGCGGGTGGGCGATGTCATGGATCAGTGCGCCATCACCGACGTGCGCCGTCGCCTAATCGGCAATCTTTCCAAAGGCTACCGTCAGCGTGTGGCTCTGGCAGATGCTCTGGTACATCAGCCGCCTCTGCTCATTCTGGACGAACCGACCAATGGTCTCGATCCCGTGCAGATTCGTCATGTGCGGGAACTGCTGAAGAATCTAGGGCCAAAACACACGATCTTGCTTTCCACCCATATTTTGCAGGAAGTAGAGGCCATCTGTGATCGTGTGATCATGATCCATCAGGGGAAAATCCGCGCCATGGATACGCCTGACAATCTGACCCGCAAGCTGCGTGCAGCCTCACTCGTGCAGCTCGAGATTCAGGGTAAGGGGCCATTCATTCCACTGCTGGAAGAACTGCCAGGGGTACGAAAGGCCACAGAAGAAGGTGTGCAGGATGGCTATATCCTCTTTTCACTCCGGGTCGAAGCGCGCCACGATGCACGTGAGGCCATCATGGATCTTTGTCTGCGCCAGAAGTGGAAAATCCGCGAGCTTCACTGGCAGTTACCCAGCTTAGAGGACGTATTTGTCGAGCTCGCCGCTACGGAAGCCTCCAAAGCCTAAAACCAATCATTGTATGCGTATTTTCTGGGTCTTATTCAAAAAGGAACTGCGGGCGTTCTTCGTCTCGCCAGTCGCCTACATCGTGCTGGCACTGGTCATGGTGCTCAGTGGCTTTTCCTTCCGCGCAGCTTTATCCGTGCTGGAAAGTGCACCAAGTGAGGGCTCCATCGTCACCTGGACCTTTCATGCCATGTGGTTCTGGCTGTCCTATTTCTTTATTTTTCCTCTGCTGACCATGCGCCTCTTTGCAGAAGAAAAAAAGATGGGCACGCTGGAGACCCTTTTCACCGCGCCCGTTCACGCCTGGCAGGTCGTCTGGTCCAAGTATCTGGCAGCTGTCTTCGTTTACTGCGTGCTGTGGATTCCCAGTTACTTAAACTTCCGCTTCGTGGACTGGATCACCGTAGGCCAGGTGGAGGTGCCTGAGGGCGCACTGAAAGGCAGCTACCTGATCCTGCTGGTCATGGGACTTTTTAATCTGGCCATCGGCTGTTTTGCTTCATCCCTGACCTCCAACCAGATCATCGCAGCCGTGATCTCCTTTACCATCAGTCTCCTGCATTTCCTGGCAGGTCTGTTCATCATGGTGGTGGGTCGCAGAGTCTCGGAGACCTTTGTCGATATCATCAGCTACTTTGCTAGCATGGAGCACATCCGCATTTTCACCAGTGGCCTGATCGATACCCGACCGCTGGTCTATTACACCAGCTTTGCGCTGCTCTTCATCGCCATGACACATCAGGTCGTCGAGTTTAGGCGATGGAGGCCCTGATCCCCTTCCCAGGCTGATCTCACCACGAATCATTTTCTTTATCTCCTAATGTCTGAAACTCCGCCAAAGGCCACTGCCACCACGAACTCCATGCCGCGCCGCTGGGGAATCGGGCTGAACGTGTTCCTACAAATCGTGCTCACCCTAGCGATCTTCTTTGGCGTCAATCGCCTCAGCTACCGCTACCACGCACGACTAGATCTCAGCCCACAGCAAAATTTCACCCTCAGTTCCGCTACCCTAAACATTCTCGGCAAGCTGTCGAAAGACGTCTTCATCGCCAATGTCTTTGCCCGTGATTCCAAGATCTACGGGGACGTGCAAACGCTGGTCGAAGAATACCGCATCAATGGCCGCGAGCGCGTGAAAGTCCGCTCCATTGATCCGATCCGTGACATCGAGCGAGCTGAGACACTGAAAGCAGAGACGGGACTCCCGCTCGATCAAAGTGGCGTCGTCATCCGCGTCGGGAAACGCACTCGATTCATCACCGAAGAAGAACTCGTGATCCGTGAAACAGGTACGGAAACCCAGCGCCGCATCAAAGAATTCCGTGGAGAAGACGCCATCACCTCTGCCATCATCAACCTCGTCGAAGGTGAAGGACGCAAGTTTTACATCGTCGTCGGCAAAGGAGCCCGCACTGAGGCCTCACTCATCGATGCCATGGTCGCTATGGGTGAACTCGGCCGCCAGCAAAACTTCCAACTTCTGCCCATCAACCTCGCTGAAATCAGCCAAATCCCTGCTGATGCAGATGGCTTGATCCTCGTCGGCCTCCGATACGATTTATCGGAAAGGGAGATCAGCATGATGAAAAGCTACTGGGATAGTAAGCGCGCAGGACTGCTGTTCCTCCTTGATCCCACAGGTGAGACGCCCAGACTCAATGCCTTCTTAGGCCTGCAAGGAGTGCTTCCCCGTGGAGACCGTGTTCTTTATGCAGAGAGCACCGGCAGTGGCACACGGAAGGAGTTTTCGGTCCAGGCGCTCTTTGATGACGAGTCCACCATCACCCGCCCCATCTTAGGCAGCACCACCACACTCCCAGGCCAGTCAGAATCTCTGGACGTCCGCTTTGACGACGAATACCTGAAAAATCAAAACATCATCGCCCAACCACTCATGGGAGCCACCGAGCGCTATTGGGGTGAAAGGAACTACCTGGAGGATCTGCCAATCGTCGATGATGAAGATACCAAGCAGCCCATCTACCTAGCAGCCTCCGTCGAGCGCGGCAGCGTGCAGGACGAGACTCAGCGTGTGGAAAGCTGCCGCATGGTCGTGGTCGGCAACTCCTCTTTGTTAGACAAAAAATCAGCGCTCGCTGTGAATCGTGACTTTGTCTCGGCCAGCCTCAATTGGATCGCCAATCGGGAAAACCTCATCGGTATCACCCCAAAGCTGAAGCACAGCTACCGCATCCAGCTCACTCAGCGGCAGGGTGAGCTCATCTTTTGGATCACGACGATCATCTTCCCCGCCATCGTTCTCTGCTTTGGCATGATGGTCTGGGCCAGCCGCCGAGCCGCCTGATTCCCTTCTCTCACCGCCTCCACCCGATGCGCGCCCGCACTACCCTTTTCCTTTTCCTCCTCGTCGCCGCACTCGCCGCCGTCATCCTCGGTATCGAGCGCTATTTGCCGACGACACGCGAGCTGGCCGAGATGAAAAAAGGCCCTATCCGTTTTGACCCCTCCAAAATCACTCAGATCGAGATCGAGTCCAGTGGTGGCGACAGCGTCAGCCTTGCCAATGATGGTGCTCAATGGTGGGTGCGTAGTCCTTTCAACGACCTCGCCGATCCTGAAAAAGTCACCAAGCTCCTCAATGAACTGACGGCCATCGGCTGGATCAATCGTGTTCACCGTTCTGAGTTCGACGACGCTGGCTGGGCTAAAACCCTGTTGGATAAGCCCCACCACACCGTCAAACTTAACATCGGAAGTGAGACCATCCTCGTCGCCAGCCTTGCTGCCAGCTCACCCATTGAAGGCAGTCACTACCTCAGCCTCAAGACAGCCGAAAAAGCAGAGGAAACAGCCCACTACGTGGCCAAAACCACTCTGCCCGATTTACTTAAAGCTACCCCACAAGACTGGCGTGACAGCAAGCTCCTGCGTCTGCCTGCAGATGCCATTCTCAACGTAAAGCTCGTCCAAGCAGGAGGTCAGATCGAGCTGAACCGCAGCAGTGAAAAAGCCCCCTGGATGCTCGTCAAGCCCTTGAGCACCCGTGCTAGCAACGAGCGTGTGGGAGAACTGTTATCCACCCTCATCAATCTCACCCTGCAAGAGGCAGCAGAGCCCACCACCAGCACAAAGCCTACCGCGGCCACCGCTGACACCACCAAAAACATCACCGGTCAGGAACTGAAAGTCAGCGTGCTCGTCAAAGGCCTAACACAGTCCTTTGACCTGACCCTGACACGATCAGCCAAAGACGCCCCAGACACCAGCGTAATGACCAGTTATCGCAAACCCATCTTCAAAGTCCTCTCCAAATCCATCAATGACCTTTGGCTGGAGCCGAATGACCTCAGGGATCTCATGCTTGCCCGCATCGACACAGAAGCCGTAACCTCAGTGGACATAAGCAGCGCTCTGCACCAACCCATTCATCTGGAAAAGAAAAATCAATCCTGGTTCATCCAGCGTCACCAGCGCCTGCAGGCAGCCAATGGCGACCGCATCTCCCGTTTTTTCGAGGCCCTAAACACCTTTGAAATCTACGAATTCACCTCTGACAGCGCCTCTAACCTCACCGAATACGGGCTCGACAAGCCCTTCCTCACCGCCAGCTGGACAGAGGGCAAAGAAAAGCCCGTCAAACTCCACTTTGGCACCAACAAAGCTAGCACCGACTTCTTTGCCAAATACGATCACGAGCCCTCCGTGTATCGGATAGATGCCTCCATCCTGCCGAATATCCCGCAGGAAGCGATCAAGTGGAAAGGCCTGGGGGTTCTACGCTTCACCCAGTTTTCCCTGCGTCAAATCAGCCTAACCGCAGGCACAGCACCCGCCACGATTCTGAAATACGACCCCTCCACTGCCCAATGGAAAGGTGAGCGCGCCAACCAGGACATCACTCAGCAGATCGACCGAGTCAAAGCCGACAAACTCTCCAACGCCATGGCCAGATTCAGTGTTCAGGACTGGTCAGGAGATCCCACCACAGCCATCACCGCGCTGCAAAGTCCCGCCCTTCGTGTCGTCATCACTCTCGGAGAACCCGGCACCAATACAGGTCCGACCAGAGATACCATCCTGAACTTTGCCCCCACCCAGACCGGCCTGGACACCACCCTATACTTTGGCCAGGTCCAAGGTGATCCCGATGTCTTTTACATCGCCCGCAGCACGCTACTGCAAATCTTAGCTCCGGTCTTCAAAACCGCGCCTTAAGACTTCGAGCTACCGAGCCAGCTTTCGATCTCCTGAACGCACCATTTGACCGGGCCTGAGGTTTTTGTTTTCGCTCAAACGCACCGCTTGCTCTTCCAGGCCTTTCCATTTCATCCGGTCCCAGTTCACACCGACCTTTGACATGGCATCCTGAGCCAAATCCTGCTGAGACATCCGAGTGGCTAAAAGGCCTAGACTGTTGCGTATCTCCAGACTGCCCGAGTAGAGCTCGATGCCACGCTTCAAGCTGCGACGAACCAGAGACATCTTCAGCCCACGAGAAAGTTTAGGAAGCACATTCGGGGGTAGCGCAGTCAGAGTCAGCGCCAACTGTTCATAGTCTTTGGATTCACCGATGACATTGAGCACACCAATGCATAGATTATGCCCATTCGGCTCTGCCGTAAGCCGCATCAGAGTGATGACAAGCATCGGCGTGTAAGCCGGAAACTTCTCGTAGCCTTCTTTGAAGATGCCCGCTGTCGCCTCAAGACTCTCCTGATTCAGCAAACTGAAAACCAATCGTATCAATGGAATGAGAGGTGTACATGGACCGATCTCTTCCATCCCTTTCATGATGCGGTCTTGCTCAGCAGAGACGTCTTTGCCGGATTCCACCAGGGCTTTGAGCTGATACAGCTTCACCAAGGCTGCCCCAATGCGGGCATTCAGAGAGTCTGGTTTTTTCTTCCGCCAAGACTGAATGCGCTCCTCCAAAGAAGACCATGTAACAAAATCCTTTGCCCCGCCATCCGGCTGCATCCCGGCATACACAGAGTCAGAGACCCAGTGGCCCGAGGCCGTCTTTAGCTCCCGCACGCGCGCTTGCTCCGCCAGATGTTCTAGAGAATCAAAGTCGCCTTCAGTGAGCTTCACCATCGCCAAGTCCTCCACAGTCTGTTTCTGAGCCCAGGCATCAAACCCATCCTGCTCGGCTGGAAAGGTATATGTATCCATCTTCCGAGCTTTCACCGCGGCACGCAGTGAGTGATCTTGCTGAAGATAGCTCACCATTTTCCGCACCTGCCAGACGACTTTCTCGCGGCTCACCATGAGCGCATGAGGCAGCTTTTCGATCAGGAACTGGATCGACTCCTTCGCTTCATCACCACGGTCGGCCTGAATCAATGTATGAATTTTAGCTAAAAGGATCGCCCCAGCATCGTGATAAGCCTGCTGTTGATGAGCCTCTTCCCAGGTCGGCAGCTGAGTGATCCAGGCCGACTGCCTGAGAGCTAACGGCAGGATCTTCGCCAAAGCTGATTCCATCGCAGGCAAATCAGCAGTGTTTTGCTTCTCATACCAGCCATAGGCCTTGGCTTGAAGATCCCCTTCGCGCGTTAGCTCCTGCTTAGGCAGTGAGGCCGCATTCATTCCTGCAGCTGGCACCTCAGCCATCGCCTGCGCACGAGCACTGCTCGCACTCACAAGAATGAGTCCGAATGCCAGTAATGATAACAAAAAACATCGCATCTATTGTAATTATAATAGATGCTAATTATATGGCAACACTTATCTTTGCCATACAGGGCACTTGGAGCCTGGAATGATTGGGGGCGCGACTTGGCACCATCATCAGCATAAAATCTGCAAATTGACTGAGAAACTGTCCAATTCCGAAGCAAATTAGACTCTCCAAGCACATGCAACGCCGCACCTTCCTCATCACAGCCCTCAGCTCAGCTCTCTCCCCGATCCTGGCCCAAACAGGCCGAGCTCCACGGATCATCCTCCGCTCATCCTGGCAGACCGTGAATATCGGCGACATCGCCCACACGCCAGGTGTGCTAGCTCTTCTGGAAAAACATCTGCCTCATGTCGAAGTGCGCCTTTGGCCCAGCAAAGTGGACAACGGCGTGGAGGAGATTCTCATGAAACGCTTCCCCAAGCTGATCATCTTAAAAAGCACAGACGTGAAGCCAGCCTTTGAGGAATGTGACTTCCTCCTTCACGGCTCAGGCCCATCCCTCGTTGCAGAAAAAGACGTCATCAAGTGGCATGAGACCACCGGCAAGCCCTACGGTGTCTATGGCATCACCCTCCCCATGCAGGGCTCGACGGCGACCAAGCCAGCCGCAGACAGCGTCATTTCCAAAACAATCCAAGTGCTAAGCGGCGGCAAATTTGCCTTCTTCCGCGACAGTGTGTCACTAGCGCTAGCCAAGGAAAAAGGCTGCACCTGCCCGATCATGGAGTTCGGCCCAGACGGAGCCTTTGCCACCGATCTACGCGACGACGAAAAAGCGCTCGCCTTTCTGCACGAGCATGGATTGGAGGAAGGCAAGTTCCTCTGCTGCATCAGCCGCCTGCGTTACTCCGAGTATTGGAAGATGAAGGGCACTGCTTTTGACCCGATCAAGCACGCCCGCAATGAAGCCATGAAAGAACACGACCTCAGCCCGCTACGTGAGGCCATCATCGCAGTCGTCAAGCAGACCGACATGAAGGTCCTCCTCTGTCCTGAGGACAGTAGCCAGATGGAGGTCAACAAAGTCAACCTCTACGACAAACTGCCCGAAGACGTGAAAGCCAAAGTCGTCTGGCGCTCCACCTACTGGCTCACCGGCGAGGCCCTCAGCACCTACGTCCGCAGCGCGGGCCTCTTTGGCGCAGAAATGCACAGCCCGATCATGTGCATCGGCGCTGGCATCCCCGCCATTGTCTGCCGCTGGACCGAGCAAACGAGCAAAGGCCTCATGTGGCGTGACATCGGCCTCAGCGACTGGCTTTTCAATCTCGACGAAGAAAGTGAAATCCCCGGCATCGTTCCCGCCGTGCTAGCCATCGCCAAAGACCCCGCAGCGGCTAAAGCCAAAGCACTCAAAGGCCGCGAAGTCGTGCTGCAACGCCAACGCGAGACGATGGACATCGTGGGTCGGATGTAGATGACCGAGGCTTGAGCTCGGATAAATAGACCGCCGGAAGAAATCCCTCATCCACCGAAGTCCACAGAAGCTTTGCTCCACAGATGACACAGATTTCACAGATGACAGAGAGATGGAAAAGCCAACCAATGCATCTCTGCGGTTATCCTAACTCTCGCGGTTTGAAATGGTTTGGGTGGATGGGAGATCACCTCTTTCTGCCTTCAAAGAGATCTGCATTGTTTCACTCCTCTCAGAGGGCAGGCAAAAAGATGATGGGCAAAAATATCCTGATTGAAGCAATGCCCAGAGAGGTCACACAGAGGAGATAGCATTACCGTAAAGCATCTGACCCCAAGAAGCATGAACTACGGCGACGGGCCATCACCGAGGCAGGACTGGCTTTGCCTCAGAGATGCCGCTCATCGCAGCAGGGCAGCGTCGGATCTCGCATCGGAGATTGCCTTCGGATTCAGCTAGATTTTGATCATACTTTAATCTGGTCACCAACTTGAATGATGCCCTGTGATAAAATCTGAGCCCTGAGCCCTCCCTTGTGAACCAATCCGCGAAGTGCTTCAGGGTATGTAATCTTCGCAAGATAGCTGCAGGGCTCACATAAACGCATCCCTCTGACTCGAACACCGCCTACGCTAAAATCCTTCCCGACTAATTCATTCAAGTCGATACCTCTCGTCACAATATTTCGACGCGCGTGATAGGCCGTGAACTCCAATTTCGATGTGGATGCGAATTCTTCTATTTTCTCGGCCTCAATAAACGTGAGTTCAAAATCTGCCTTCTGCGGGTTCGGCGAGAACGTGCCAATGCCATTAAAATACCTGTCGCCTACAATTCCCAGCCCAGGCAGGGCTTCCGCTTCATTTTTAGATTCCATCGGATCGCCTGGTGATTTGGCGATAAGGATGAGAGCGACGATTGCCATAGGGTTAGCTTGCTGATGCATGTCATTTTTTCCACCATTCAATAAGTTCTTGCGGCCAATATCTTTCAGGTAGGGGCGTCGCATGATGTGGCTCATGACGATTGACGATGATGGGTAGAAGTGGTGAGCATAATCGACGATTTGGGAGATGCTTTCGCACGAAGAATGATGTCGAAATCATGCAACTGATCGAGGGGCTGATGCAAATTGGTACTGGTAACCCGAAGACACGAATCATCTCGTCCGTTAGGTAGTGAGCGATGGACCGCAACTTGGGGTCACTTGGTTCCGCCCCCTTCAGGCGAAAGAGTTTATTAGCCACACCCTCCAAATATGCTGGATCAGCGCGTTCATTGTCATCAATAGAGTAAACCAACTCACCGGGACAATCCATGCTTCCAGCTTCAAACATCAATGCATTTGCTTGAATAACATGCCCCCATGTCACCATTCCGTGGGAAAAGACAGCGTTGAGGTTCTTGAAATGAGTTGAAAGCCTATCCTCTGGATTGCGATGCAGCCAAGCAGGTTTCGACACCCGCAAATACGTGAGCCTATCCCATAAGGAGAAGCGACGAGGAGTCTCACCATAGTTGTTGATACATTGACGAATCGTCTTGTTCATGAGTCTGTTTGCCAGCTAAAAAATAGGCTAAGCAGGGCTGGGAGGGAAGCCCGAATTCAAACAGGAGCGTTACCCGCCGTTAGATGGAGCGTCTTATTCGCCAAGGCAGAAGCAGCGAGAAAGAAACTTATTGTTCTCGATCAATCTGAAACGGATTCAGAATCCTAGCTGATGATAAAGGACTTTCAGCAAGCAGGGAAGAAAGATGAGCAATGACAAGACCTTGAGTCTGCTGACGTGTTGCCACCATGTCGCGTGAGCGCTCCAACAAAAATGAAGGTGGAGAAAGACCGCGAGGGCAATGTAAGCCGCACCCAAAAATCGAACATCATCCCCAGTAACGGTCATCGAATTACCCCGTCCAGGCAGGTTAATCGTTCCGCGGTAGATCGAATAGGCTGAGTAGATAATGATGCCCATTGGAACGGCGATACCCATCAGCCATCTGATCCACGGACCGCAATCGGTTGGGTGAGCTAGATCCTCGGCATCGTCGAGGCATGTTCGGTGATCCTTATTGTTCCAGAGACTCATTGGATAACTCGTTACGGGGGCTTCGTTTCTTCGGCGAACGTTAAGCGATGGCAAACCCCACTAGCGGAAGCCAGCGCTGATCTTGGGGCTGTCGTAGGGTAAAGCATGGAAAAACAGAAGGGCTTGTGGGAGTTGCCATCCGCGCCTTGTTGTTAGCCGCCAGACTTGCGCCAAGTTCCGAATACATAATCTTTATCTTTTGCTGAAGTGTGACACTGCACGCACGTCGAAATCCGCCCACTCTTGATCTTTTTGGTGTCCTCGAAATAGAAATACTCCCAATCACCATGTTTTGGGTCGTATCCGGCTAGACGCTTCACCATCCCTCCAACTCCAGTGTCCGCTTCGTGAGCTCGTTTCCCGTCTTTGTCCGCGTAGCCGTGAATTGACTTCTGCTTCACGATCACTGCCCCAACGGGATATGCACTCGCGTTGGTGGCAAAAGCGTCCGCTGCCAGCTTATTCATGTAAATCAGAATGCCTGTATTGGCATGAGGGCCGAATTTGACTCGTGCCGAATCAACCTCTGCTTTCGATGCACCTCGACAGAGCATGGCCAGCTCCGGATTAACGTAAACCACGCTCTTGGTGATTTGCTGATAGTTTGAGAAACCAGCTGCGACCTCCGAAGCGGAAGGATGAGTGCCTGAAGAAGGTGGTGACTGCGACCATCCCCAAATCGAACTGGTAAAGAGGATGACGGCGGCGGCTCTTGTTGACGTGGTGTTCATGGTGGCGAACGTCGGGGTGTGGCACTGGCTACTGATAGTGCCACTCCGCAACGAGGTTACGGGTTGAAGTTGCTGGGATCATTCTGACTCAGTGTGGGCAGTTGGTTGTCCATCTTCGTTTGGTTCGCTTTGGTGTTTGCTGACAAGCTTACTCGCCCAGGTGTTGCATGTGAACACGAGAAAGATACCAGCGGCGAGTGTCATGAACTTCTCGGTCATATCGTAGTAGGAGGGCTGATTCTCCTGGTGAAAGCCATAATCTGGAGATTTGTTTACAGTGAAAAAATGAACCCAACTAAACGCAGCCGCAAACGTTGAGAGAGTGAAATACAGACCGAGCCCAAGAAAAACGGCTGTATAGAGCTGCTGTTCTGTAACGCCCTTAAGGGTGAAGTCACCATCATTACGATGAGCGAGAAATCGGGAGAGCTTCGGGGCCATCACCCAAACCAAGATTCCTCCGACGAAGTAAAGAACACTCGGGATTAGGTTGAATAGGCTCAATTCCTCCCGCCGAAAAGTGAATGCCATGCCTGCGATCTGAATCAAACCGGAAAGGAACCAATGTAGCGCGAAGATTCGCAGAAGGATTTGGGCGACGCTGGAACTTGGCATATTATTTTGAAGCAAAACCTAGCTCATCCACGGTGGAGAGGGAAGCCCGAATCCAGAGAAGAACGTTGCCCGCCGCAGCCAAAGCCAAAGCTCTCAAAGGCCGCGAAGTCGTGCTGCAACGTCAGCGCGAGACGATGGCGATCGTGGGCCGGATGTGAAGGTTAACGAGGTCGCTCTGCGCCCAGCAAGAAGCTGACGCACAGCGGACTCATGGCAGGAGCACGTTCAATCTCACGAAACCTGTGCCACCGCCACTCAACGCCGTGGGGATGCGCACGGCTCCCCACTCGTAACCGGCGGGTGGCGTTGGCAATCCAGAGGGCGGCGGCACATTGGTGATGGGCTTGGTCCAGTCTGCAAGATCGTTGGATGCTTGGGGGATGTAGTGTGCATCTGGCGTCTCATACACTGCGCCATTGATCGTGCCACCCGTGCGGCGGAGATAGGGGAGGGTGAAGTAATTGCCGCCAGTGTCATTCACGGTCTTGGGTTCAAAGCGCGGAGGTTGATTTACGGTGCCAGGATCGGTGCCGAAGACGAACTCGGCGAAGTTGCTGATGCCATCGCCATCACTGTCTTCATCAGGCGATGCCGCGCTGCCGGTGATCGAGTGCTGGCTCATAAAGCTGCGGAAATCGTCAAGGCTGCCGATCTTGATGAGGCCGGAGTGACTGAGCAGCAAGTTTGGCGCGAGCTGTGCGCTGACGGAATAGGTGCGGACGCCGAGGCCTATGGAGGACAGCAAGCCCGTGCTGATCACAGGATCGAATCCTTGGAGCGTGGCAGGTCCGATCTTCCACGTCTGGTCATTGGCCTGACCGAACATTGGTGGCAGCTTGGACGTCTTCAATGGGAGCGGCGTGCCGATATCAGCATTGAAGTCGTGGGACGGATTGTTCACGATCTTCGGCCACCATTCGCTGACGGAAAAGCTCACTGTCACCATGTAGTCCTCGACTTCACCGTCGCTCGCTTCACCCGCAGCGGTCAATCCAGCCTGCGTGGAGAAGCGGAAGCGCACGGGCATCACCGGCGTCCATACGGTGGTGGGCTTGGTGAGCGTCAGCTTCGGTGTGAAGGTGAGATTCTGCGTGGAGAAGCCTGCCGCGCTGGGCACGGTGATGGTTTTCGTCTCGCCGAAGTCAGAGAAGTCGCCGTCGTTGTTCGCATCCAGGAAGCCGGTGAGATAGGCATCCACACCGGTCTCATTCTTCACCGCGAGACTGGCGTAGAGTTCGTAGTCGATGTCGATGGTGGTCGCAGTGAGATTGGTCGCGGATTGTCGTGTGATGGCGGAGAGGAAGAGTTCCTCGTCATCATCGGCATCGGCGTCGTCACCGGTCGCATCGGCGCTCGGGTGGCCGTCTGTATCTGGGTCGATGTGAATGCCGCCAGGGTTCGCGTCGTTGAAGAGAACGAGGTCGGTGCGGATGACATGGCGCGCGCCGTTGTCGGCGAGCCGTGTTTGGTAGTCGCCCTGGCTGACGGTGCTGAAGTTGGTGACCACACCAGCGGAGGCACCACTCACAGAGTCCGGCAGATCGCCGAAGTCGTAGAAATGCTGCGCGGTGATGAAGTAGTCCTCCACTTCACCATCCAGCGCGACGCCATCAGGTCCGAGGGCGACGGCGGTGGAGAGACGCAGGCGCACGGCGACGCCATTCGGTGCCACGCTCGCTGTGTGCGGCACGACGAAGGGCACGTTGAACAAGACGTTGATCGACGCCGGCGGCACGATCACGGTGTTTGTCTCACTCACATCGAGGAAGTCGCCATCGGCATTCCAATCGACGAAGACAAACAAGCGCGCGGGGATGGCGGTCGTATTCGTGGCCTTGATCGGTAGCACGGTGGGGAAGCTGGTGTTGGCCGTGACCGTGGCTGGGTTCAGTCCGTCTTCATCGTCTGTGGTGTTCGCATCATCGCCATTCGCGAGCGCCGTCGGCTGGCCGTCGTTTTCGTAATCGCCGGGGTTGGTACCAAGGAACAAACTCGCGCCAGGCACATGGCGTGGGCCGAGCAGGAGCGTGGTGTGGTAGGGATCAGGCAGATCACCAAAATCGAGTCCGGGATAGACATTGAGCAAATAGTCTTCCACCTCGCCATCGCTCGCATAGCCCATCGGCCCTAGCGCAGCGTCGTGTGACAAACGCAGACGCACGGCCACGGGAGCCGTCGTCGAGGCCGCCGCAGGCACCGCCCACGGCAGCATCACGACGAGACCCGCCGCACCCGCAGGCACGGCGATGTTTGCGCTTTCACCCGGATCGGCGAGGTCGCCGTCGTCATTCCAATCGACAAAGCCGTAGAGTTTGGCGGCAATGCCGGTGGCGTTAGAAACCATCACCGGGAAGTTCACGGACTGATTCACCACGGCTGCGATCGCCGTCGGGTTGAAGCCGTCTTCATCATCGCTGCCATTCGTGTCATCGCCATTCGCGGCTAGGGAGGCGTTCGCGTCTGGCTCACCATCGGGGACGTTGGCACCCATGAAGAGCGTCTGCGTGATGACGTGGCGCGCGCCATTGCTGGCATACAGCGTGGGGTAACGCGCAGCGTTGAGATCGCCGTAATCCACCGTTAGTTCATAGCCCGGAGGCAGCGACATGGAATAAGTCAGCGTGTCGTCCTGCACCTCACCATCGCTGGCCGGACCACCGGAGGTGATGCCTGCGTCCGTAGTGATGCGGCTACGCACGGCGAGCTTCACGGACGGTTGATACATGATGTTGTAAGTGAACACGGGCGTAACCGCTGCCACCGAACCATCCCCCGGCACATCAATGACGGGAGCCTGCTCTCCTGGATCAGCGAAGTCGCCATCGCTGTTTACGTCCAGGAAGCACGAGACATGGGCCATACTGCCCGTGGTGTTGATGACACCGTGACTGAGGGTGAGACGATGCTCATAGATGGTGTGAATGCCATCAGCCAGCACCAAGGTCGATAGGCTTAGCGCCGAAAACAGCCCGATCTCATCGCTCTCGCCATGCGTGTCGTCGCCATCCGCATTCATCGCACTGGGTTGGCCGTCTGGCTCAGGATCAAGATTGCCCAGTACCGTGCCGGGATCAGAAAACAACAAGCCTGGACGCATGATGTGAGAAGGGCCGCCATCAGCACTGCGTGTCTTGTAGTCTGGTGGTGAGGCGGTGCCGAGCAATCCCGGCGCAGTGCCTGCCGCCGCGTCTGGCAGATCTCCGTAGTCGATGCCTTGGGCTTGCAGATTGATGAACAAATCCTCCACCTCGCCATTCGGTGCCACGCCGGTGGCGGAGGTCGTGCCACTGGTGGCGAGCCGCAGGCGCGCTGCGATAGGTGTGGTGGAAGAGGCCGTGGCAGGGATGGCGATAGGCAGATTGATCACCACATTAAACACACTGCT
>JAPLUM010000348.1 GCA_026397605.1 Verrucomicrobiota bacterium
TGCTCTTCCGATCTGCCACTGGCAGTCTAGGCAGTAAGCAGGTGTAGAGCTGGCTGGAGCTGTTTAGCCCCAAGAAGGATGCGGACACTGGAGTCGTGGCGCTAAAGCCTGCACGCAGGCTGGCGAAGTCGGAGTAGGCAACGATGTTTTGATTAAAATCTAGGGCAGCGACAGTGCCATTTATGACTGGGTTAGGGCCAAAGGTCATGTCCAGGCTGATCTTTAAGCTCGGCTTGTTGACGCGAGTCACCGTGAGCACTCGGGCTGCTGTTTTACCAAAATGGGCGATGCCATTTGCATCCATACTGCCGGCCACAGAAAGAGTCAGCCCATCTAGCAGAATCTTGCCTGTGAAGGTGCCCTTTGTGAGTAAAGTGATGCTGAAGTGGCCCTCCGTGCTGATGCTGGGCATGGTACCATCTTCACCGAAGTTTTGAGTGATCGGTGCGCGGTCTGGCAGGCTCGGACTCGCGGTGATGAGGCCATTGAAGACACCGACATTGGCCGTCACAAAAGGATTCGCAGCGAACTGGGCGGTGACGATCAGGCCGTCTGCCATGGTAAAGGTGAGCGTCGGTTGGTCTAGCATGGCCTGCGTGATACTGGCCGTAGAGGCAGGCGGACCAGTGACTGCCCAGCCATTAAAGAGCGCGCCTGCATTTGGCTTGGCGGTAATGCTGAGACTGCCACGGTCAAAGAGCGGTTCACGATAAAGCTGCGCGCGGAGATGGGTGAGCGATTGCCCAGCGCATCCACCGAGCGGACAAAGACTTCGTTCAGGCCCCCAATAGGCGTGATATTGAGGGTGTAATCGCTGGTGATACCTGGACCTGTGACAAGTGTGGCTGATTGAAAGTCGCCCTGATTCAGTGCCACCTCGACCGCCACGACGGTGTCTGGATCACTCGCTTTCCCCGTGATGCGGAGGGTGCCAGCGGCGAGATTGATGACCTGGCTTGCAGTGGGATTGGAGATCGTCGGTGCCCCAGTCGGCGTGCTGTTTACATCCACGATGGTGACTTTTAAACTGCTGCTGAGACCAAGCCCGGCGACGCCCATGGGGTTTGTTAGCGCGACAGGATTACTCAGATTGACGGTAAAGGTCTCATTGGGCTCATTGAGGGCATTGCCAGAAAGGATCGACAAGGGCAGACTCTTCAACCCGACACCCACCGGAAACAGCAGATTGGAAACATTGATGCTGCGGAAGTCTGCCCCAGCCGTGGCCGTGCCCGCAGTCGTGCTCACATCAATGGTTTGCGCCATGCTCAGAGCCGCATTGAGGCGGATCGGCACGGTGATATTGCCTGCACGCTCGGTGACGATCATCTCCTTCTGAGTGAAGTTAAAGGCGTTCGTCTCAAAGATGACCACACTGTTACTGTGCGCGCGTCCGACTAAAATTCTGTCATTGGTGGCATCATGGCTGTAGTTGAAGGGCGCACCTGTATTCAGCACACTGTTCCCAGTGCTGATGAAGCCTGAGCTAGGCGGCGTCTGCAAATAACCAAAAGTGAGCGCACCACTACCGCCGTTCCAACTTGGTGAATGGATAAGGTAATGATCATTAGCTAACACCTTGACGTCACTTCCCAGTGCATCTGAGGCAAACTCACCCACGATGGAATTTGTGGCGGAAACGGAAATAGGATAAACCAGTCCCGCAAAAAAATCGACATAAGTGATGGCACCGACCTGACTGCTGGCACCATTCCAAAGAGGACTGCGCACGAGACAGGGTCCGCCATAGAGTTTCGTCACACCACCACTGCCGACCTGATCATTTGGCACGGTGCCAATCAGCGAATTTTGAACTGAAACAGTGATGCCATAGTTGTTTTGAGTAACCGTCGGCACAAACAGACCGGCCCCGGCATCGATCGCTGTTGGTGCATCCCATTTAGGCATACAAACGACATAACCTCCTCCGTCCATCGCCGTGACAGTCATGTTGATTCCATCTAAATTTGAACTGCCATTGATGCGTGACTGGGTCTGGATAGCCCCAGCGTTAGCCATCGTGCCGTCTTGCCAAGAAGCGACACCAACGTCCACGAAACCATCATCTGCTAAGGGGCTGACGATGACATAATTCCCATCAGTCGTTACAGTGACACCGCCACTGCCGACGGCGTCATTTAGATAGCTTCCATAACAGGAGTTCGCCTGGCTCACGGCACCGGAGATGCCGTGAGCCCCGTTCGCCCAGGTCACCGCCCCGGCATTCGTCACCGCGCCATCATCCCAGCCTTGGGAAAGGACGACGTAATTGCCATTCAGAATATCTACCGCACCGCCACCGCCCACGCGGTCGCCCGGGCTATCTCCGACGAGTGAGTTGACTGAACTAACCGTGCCCACCGTGCCAGTGCTGCCATCTCCAAAGGTAGCCGCACCACGATTGCTAAACCACGAGCTGGAGCAGACCACGTAGTGTCCATTGACCAGCGCCTTCACGGCAGTGGCGCTAATTTGATCGGAGGCATTACCACCCATGAGTGAATTTGCCGTGGTCACAATGCCCACACTGCCAGTCAGGCCATTTCCCCAAGTGGCCGCTCCCGCTGAATTGATCAGCCCATTGTCTGCATTCGGACTCCTAACCACGTAGTTGCCATTGGTCAGAGCTACAATGCCCGCACTGCTGACCTGATCTGCATTCGTGCCACCGACGAGAGAATTACTCGCACCGACAGCTCCCACTGGCGAGGTAGAGGTGCCGCTGCACCAGGTGGCTGCTCCCGTGAAGAGGCTCCAGATTGGGCTGGCGATGACATAGTTTCCGTTACTTAAAATCGTGATGCCACCACTGCCGATGTTGTCACCGCCCGCCACACCGATCACGGCATTGACGGCTGAAACCGGCCCTGGGCTTAGGCTCGTCGCGCTGCCCCAAAAGACAGCACCCGCCTGCGTGGCTAGGCCATTGGCCCACTCGGGACTGATCACCACATAATTTCCCGAAGGCAGCAAGGTGACACCGCCACTGCCGACTTTATCCCCCTGCGCGCTGCCAGTGCGGGAGTTTGCTCCACTCACGCTGTCCGCCGTGCTGACCGAGCCATCACACCAAGTCACCGCGCCTACGTCTGGCGTTGCGCCTTGGGACCAAGCCGGCGTGCAGACCACATAGTTCCCACTGCCCACTGCCGTCACGCTACCCGTAGTGGTACCCACGGCATCATTGGTCGTGCTGCCAATCAGGGAATTCGCCGCCGAAACGACTCCATTCAAGCCTGTGGCACCACTGCACCAGGTCACCGCGCCGACATCTGTACTGGCTCCGTTATCCCAGGTTCCACTTCGCACCACGTAGTTACCATTGCTGAGTTCCACCACGCCATGCAGACCGACCTGATCATTAGGACTGCTCCCCTTCAGCGTGGCGATGAGATTGGCCTGAGCATCATAATGGTACACGGCGCCGACATCTGTAATCGGGGTTGAAGTGAGGTCATCAAAGCTCGGGTCAGTGACTACAAGGTGACCATTTTGTAAATACACGATTTTAGTGCCAAAAGCACCGCTTCCAGGGGGTCCCTGAATGTCTAAACCCGCTGCTGTGAATGTTGAAGAGAGCGCTGCTGCCAACA
>JAPLUM010000576.1 GCA_026397605.1 Verrucomicrobiota bacterium
ACCATGGGGCGGGCTTTCAGCCCTTCACCTGATCGGTGCGCTGGGGTGGAGCGACCTGGGCCGTTGGCCCAGGCTGATAGGGTTCGCGCCTTTGGCGCTAAGAGATTGTCTGCTAGACCGGCTCTTAAAATGAATGTCTTAAATGACCGGCGAGCGCGGCGGCCTCAGTGGCAAGGAAAGAGCGAAGAGGCTATTAGAATCATAGCTCACGAGCGAAAGACGCGGCCAATGAGGTTGCCCCGCCGCTGGGAATCAGACAGACATTTCGTGAACCGGTCTAAAAACAAAACGGCCGAAGCATTGCTGCTTCGGCCGGTTGAATTAAGAGTTTAAAATCGGGAATTAAGCTGCGGCTGCAAGCTGGTCCTTCTTGGCTGCGATGGCTGCCTTCGCCTGATTGGCGATGGCTTCAAAGGCGGCTGCGTCCTTGATCGCGAGATCGGAGAGCACTTTGCGGTCGATCACGATTCCAGCGAAGTTCAATCCTTCGATCAAACGGCTGTAGGTGATCCCCAGCGGACGTGCGGCAGCATTGATACGCTGCACCCAGAGGTTGCGGAAGGTGCGCTTACGGACCTTACGGTCACGGTAAGAATACGTCATTGCCTTGCGGACGGCGTCCTTGGCATAACGGAAGTGTGTGGAGCGGAAGCCGCGGAATCCTTTGGCTTTCGCAAGTGTCCGCTTGCGGCGTTTGCGGCTAGCGGGGGCGTTTGTTGCTCTTGGCATTTTCTATTTTTCCGAACAGGCTGTTGTTTTAAAATTCGATGACCGGCCTCACCTGATCATAGACCCCGTGAGGGGCCAGACCGGAGCATCGTGGTCCTCAAGAAGGAGGACCGTGGGAGCTTTAGCGATGGGAGAACGGCATGTTCGCCAAGACGGCAGCTTTATCCACTTCTGCCACGAGGGCGACTTTACCGAGGTTCCGTTTACGTTTACGATTCTTGTTCTGCAGGATATGGCGTTTGCCTTGTTTACGGCGCAACACCTTTCCAGTCGCAGTGACTTTGAATCTTTTGGAGACGGCTTTTCTCGTTTTGGCGATACCAGCGTTTTTTGACATAGGGGTCGCGAAGGTGGCGATGATTGGGAAATGGGCAAGACTTTTTTCCATTCAAATGCAATGATTTCACCAGATTTCTGCATTTATACCATGAGTTGATCCCTTTCAGAGACTCGATCCTGATTAAAAAGCTCAGAAAACAATAGAATCCGCTCCATTTTAACCTCCCTATGCCTGAACTTCCAGAAGTCGAAACCACGCTGCGCGGCGTCTCCCCTTGGCTGGTCGGACGGACCGTGCGGGAGGTGATCGTTCGTGACAAGCGCCTCCGCTGGCCCATCCCGGACTGCATCCATGAACTCGAAGGCCAGACCGTGACGACTGGCACACGCCGTGGAAAGTATTTACTGTTCTGTTCTAATAGAGGGACACTTCTTCTGCATCTGGGTATGTCTGGCAGTCTGCGTGTCACGGATCCAGACACACCCTGGCGGAAGCATGATCACTTTGCACTGACCACAGACCGTGGGAAACAAATCCGTCTGCACGACCTACGGCGCTTTGGCGCGGCGCTCTGGATCGAAGGAGCACCTGAGAACCATCCACTGCTGTGTGATCTGGGACCAGAGCCACTGGGAGAGGACTTCACCGCGACCATGCTACGAGAAGCCTGCGCGGGCCGAACGGCACCGATCAAAGCCGTCATCATGGATTCTCACGTCGTCGTGGGTGTGGGAAACATCTATGCCTGCGAGGCCCTCTTCATGGCAGGAATTCACCCCAACAAGGCAGCTGGAAAAGTCAGCAAAGCTCGTCTCGCCAAACTTGTCGCCGCGATTCAGGAAGTTCTGGCCGCCAGCATTGAAATGGGCGGCACCACTTTGCGCGACTTCCTCAATGAAAAGGGCGAGCCAGGTTATTTCAAGCAGACTTTGCGTGTGTATGATCGTGAGGAAGAACTCTGCCATTCCTGCCAAACCAAGGTCAAACGTGTGGTCATGAGTAACCGCTCCACGTTCTATTGTCCGAAGTGCCAAAAATAACTTTTCTATTTCACCTTGCGCATTGTTTAACATGCGCCACTATCACCACCCGCTCCTCACGGAGCAGACAACGGGACGTAGCTCAGCCTGGTAGAGCGCTTGCTTTGGGAGCAAGAAGTCGTGAGTTCGAATCTCGCCGTCCCGACCACTTCGAGTCAAAAAGACCGAAGTCCCCCTGCGGTGAAGCTTGAATTCCGCTAAGCTCTGGGCGATTCCCTCCCAATCATGTCCTCCGCCCTCTTTGCCGCTACCCTGTCAGCCTTTGACGACCAAGGCTGGATCTATCGTGAAATACCCGACTCGGAAGTCATCGAAGCCGACTTTGAGGCCCATCACACCAAGGTCCCGCTGCACGTCCAGGTTCATGGCGAGGCAAACATCGCCAGCGTCGTCTCCCGATCTACCATCCCAGTCCCTAGGACGCACCGCATGCATGTGGCAGAACTCATCATGCGCACGAACAAGGAGCTGAACATCGGCAACTTCGAGCTCGATTGGGATAGCGGCCTGGTGATGTTCCGCGTGACGAATATCTTCCCTGCCCTGCATCACGATGAACGCATCATCGCCACACTTGTCCATGCCTCCATTGCAGAGATGGACCGCATAACGCCCTTTCTAGGTGAAATCTGTCAGACCCCAAAATCCGAGCTGTTACTCCTGCTCATCACCGATCTCATGAAGCGCGAAGACTTCCTTCCACCCGCACCTGAGGAGTAAAATCAAAACCAACAAGGAACCAAGAACCAGGAACCAAGAACATCTGCCCTCAGACTTCCGTCCCCAGCGATGCGCTATCTTCTGCACAATCACCCAACCTTTCCAGACCTGCTCTCCAAAGATGAGCTCTATGAATTGGTGGAGCGCAGCTCTCTAGCTCGCGGTGACCTCTGCACCGATACGCTCACTAACCGAGACCACACCGTCGGCGAAGTCATTAGCCACATGCGGCCGCCAAGTCCGAGCAGCACGGCGCGACTGAATCGTCCGGCTTATCAAGAATTCCGCGCAGACTCTCCGCTCGATGACGAGCCTGAGGAGGAGGTCGCCGAAGAAGAAGCCGAACCCGAAGCCCCCAAAGAACGTTATACCGCCAGCGGTGAACTGATCCTTTTTTTCTCCCATCCTTCATGGTTCCGCTATGTGAAGGCACTCTTCTTTTTCTTCCTACTGGTCACCGCATCTGTGATGTTGCTCTTTATTGATGCAGTGTATTCCGTCATCACTGGCCTGCTGGCCCTAGCCACCCTGATCGCAATCATGATCGCTCGGAGTTGCCGGGATTACCTTGTCACAGAAGATCGCGTGGAGGTGCTCTGGGGCATCCTAGGCCGTAGCTCCAATGAAGTGCGCATCTGCGATATCCGCAGTCTCGATGTCCGCGAAAACGGAATCAAGGGCCTACTCGGCATCGGAACACTCGATGCGTCCTCTGCTGCCAACGCTGGCATTGAAGTCAGCTTCCTCGATATTCGGAAAGCTCATGAGGTGAAAGAACTCATTCGCCGCCTCCAACGCGGCGAGCTTTCAAACCAGGAGTAAAGCTGATCGGTCCAAGCAATTCCTGTCCGGTTTATTGATTCATCGTGGGATACATCGGCGCACATCCAGCGTTTGATTCCACCACCCATGATCCGCTCCATTCTATTCACGCTGCTATTCCTCCCCATCGCTCCCGCCTTGGCGCAGAAGGCAAAGCCCGCGATGTCGGTAAACCCGCAGGACGCAAAGAACCAGCCTAGCGGTAAACCTTTGCCGCCCGAGGATCCGGAACTAGCCAAATACTACTTTGCGGAGAAGACACTGCCCCTGCCAGCCGTGACGGCGGCGGTGGATACGAAGTTGCCGCTCGCGCTGAAGAAGGGTGACCACATCATTTTCATCGGCAACACTCTCTTTGATCGCGGAGCGCAGTATCCGCATTTCGAAGCCATGCTGCAAAAGGGTCATGAGGGTCTCGATCTAGTGATTCGCAACCTCGCGTGGGCTGCCGATGAGGTGGACCTGATGCCGCGGCCGGAGAACTTTGGCACGCTGAACCAGCATCTCATGGCGCAGAAAGCGGATGTGATCTTTGCGGCTTTTGGCTTCAATGAATCCTTCGGCGGAATGGAAAAGCTGACCGAATTCAAGCAACGAGTCACGGCATTGGTCCAGGAACTGAAAACCCATGCCTACAATGGCCAAACGGGACCACGCATTGTGCTGGTATCTCCCACGGCCAATGAAGATATCAAAGGCGTGCCCGCTGCGAAGATGAACAACGCCCGCATCGCCGCCTATACTCAAGCGATGGGCGAAGTGGCGACGGAGGAAAAGGTCGGTTTCGCCAATGTGTTCGAGCCCATGTTGCCTGCGATGAAGGGACTTACTTTTAATGGCGTGCATCTCGAAGACGCAGGCTATGCAGCTTTGGGCGAGGCCTTGTATCGCGCGACGTTTGAAGCCAGTGCCCCGGAAACAACGCCAGAACTGCGTGCGGCCATTGCCGAGAAGAACAAACAGTTCTTCCAGCGTTACCGACCGCTGAATGGCTTCTACTACACGGGCGACCGCAACAAGGACTACGGCTACCTCGATTTCCTACCTGCGATGCGCAGCTTCGATGTGATGGTGACGAATCGTGATCATCACATCTGGGACATGAGCAAGCCTATCGACGATGGCAACGTTCCAGAGATGCCTGCCACGAAGGAAAGCAAAGGCGCGAACGAATGGATGACACCCGCCAATGAACTCGCGGCTTTCAAAGTCGATCTGCGCTTTGAAGTGAATCTCTTCGCCAGTGAAGAGCAGTTCCCAGAGATCGCGAATCCGATTCAGATTCGCTTTGATACAAAGGGCCGCCTGTGGGTGAGCACCTCGCAGGCTTACCCGCATTTGTATCCGGGGCAGGAACCTGCGGATCGCCTTCTCGTTCTCGAAGACACCAACAACGATGGTCGCGCAGACACCTGCAAAGTATGGGCCGACAAGCTGCACATCCCACTCGCCTTTGAATTTGGTGACGGCGGTGTCTATGTCTCTGACGAGCCGCATTTAACCTTCCTCAAAGACACGGACGGCGATGGCAAAGCCGACTTCCGCAGGCAGGTCTTCTCTGGCTTTGGCACCGAGGATTCGCACCATGCCTTGCATGACTTTGTTTGGACACCGGATGGCGATCTTATCTTTCGCGACGCAATCTTCCTGCATTCTCAAGTCGAAACGGCCTATGGTCCGGTGCGCATGGACAACTCCGGCTGGTTTCGCCTGCGCACCGATACGCAAAAACTCTCCACCTTTGGCTCTTACCCGAGCACGAATCCTTGGGGCGTTACTTTTGACGATTGGGGCCATCATGTTGCCAGTCATCCGATCTTTGCAGATGCCTTCCACGCCACGAATCCCCCCTACCCCGAGCAGCATCCCGGCGCTGGCAAAATGCCTGCCTATTCCGGCACCTGTGGCCATGAGTTTGTCGATTTCAACTTCTATCCCGAGGAGTTGCGCGGCGGCTTCATCAAGGCACGCTACAAGCCGACGAACAACATCGAGATGCATCAGTGGATCGAGAAGGACGATCATTTCGAAGAGAAGAAAATCGGCGACATCATCTTCTCCACCAACCTCAGCTTCATCCCTACCGATGTAAAAGTCGGCCCACGCGGCGACTTCTACATCTGCGACTGGTACAACCCCATCAAAGGCCACGCTCAGTATTCCCTACGTGATCCTCGCCGCCTCCGCACCAGCGGTCGCATCTGGCGCATCGTGCCAAAGGGAGCCACACTTGCCGAACCGCCCGTCATCGCCGGAGCACCCATCCCTGCTCTGCTCGATCTTCTCAAAAGCCCGCACTACCGCTGGCGCTACCAAACCAAACGTGAACTCCACGAACGCGACGCTGCCGAGGTCAAACCGGCGCTGGATGCCTGGGTGGCCAAACTTGATTCACAGGACAAACGTCATCGTCATCATCAGGTCGAGGCGCTGTGGACTTATCGCACGATCAGCAGCGAAAACGTCGCCTTGCTCAAAGAAGTGCTAAATTGCGAAGATCACCTCGCCCGAGCTGCCGCCACGCAACAGCTCCGACACATCGCGCTGCCGATTTCCGAGCTGCAAGCCCGTGCGAACGACGACAACCAACTTGTCCGTCTGCAAGCTGTCATCGCCGCGAGCTACTTGGGAACAAAGCCAGCGCTTGATGCCATTGTGGGCACCATCGACAAGCCGATGGGCGACCATTTGAAATACGCCATCCGCACCGCGCTCGGCAGCGAGGCACTGTCACGTCACTGGAAGAGCGAAGGCAATCCAAAGGTCGCAGCCTTCTTCGAGACCTTCGCCAAGAGCTACAAGCCCGGCTTTGGCGAAAAGAAAAAGACCGTGCAGGAAACCGCCTTCGACAAACAACCCGGAGTCGCCCGCATCACCATCAATTGCGTGCGTGAGCGCATGCTCTTCGACAAAACGGAGTTCAGCGTGAAGGCTGGTCAGCCCGTGAGCCTCGTCTTCAATAACCCCGACGCCACCGCGCACAATCTTGCCATTTGCCTACCAGGCAGCGTTGAAGAAATCGGCCTCGCCGGCAACGAAATGGCCAAGGACCCCGAGGGCATCAAAAAGGACTTCATCCCCGTCACCGACAAGATCCTGCATCACACCAAACTCCTCAATCCCAACACCACCGAAACACTTCGCTTCACCGCACCCGAAAAACCCGGCGACTACCCCTCCGTCTGCACCTTCCCCGGCCACTGGGTCATCATGCGCGGCGTGATTAAAGTTAAGTAGCATAAGCTTTCTAGCCTGTGTTTCCCAATCCATATCCCCACAGCCTAGAAAGGCTATGCAACCATGAAAACCCTCCTATTCAAATTCCTCTCCCTATCGCTTCTCATCTCGTTCACCACCTTTGCTGCAGATCCCGTGCGCGTACTGGTCTGGGATGAGCAACAGCCCAAACAGTCCCTGGGTTATGGCGATAAGTTTCTCGGCGAAACCATCGCCGCCCATCTGGCCACGAGACCCGGTTTGACCGTCAAAGCGACCAAGATCGATGCGCCCGATCAAGGTCTCCCTGATGCAACGCTTGATGCTACGGACGTGCTTGTTTTCTGGAGTCATGTCCGTCAAAAAGATCAAAACGACGAACGTGTCGAGGCCGTGGTGAAACGGGTAATAGAGGGCAAGCTCAGCCTCATCGCGCTGCACTCCGCGCATTGGAGCAAGCCCTTCGTTCGCCTCATGCAGGAGCGTGCCAAGGCAGATGCCGCCGCGCAACATCCCAGTGCAAAGTGGGAGTTCACCAATGACAAGCCCTATGGCGTCATCCGTCCGAAGGTGGCTCGCATCACGCCCTTCATTGAGCAGGGCGAGGGCGATGTCTTGAAGCTCACGCTGCCGCAGTGCGTGTTTCCCACCTACCGCGCCGATGGTGCGCCCTCGCATGTCACCACGCTGCTGCCAGACCACCCCATCGCCAAAGGTTTACCAGCGCAATGGGACATCCCGCAGACCGAGATGTATGGCGAGCCTTTCCATGTCCCGACGCCCGACGAGATCGTCTTTGAGGAGCGCTGGGACAAAGGCGAGCATTTCCGCAGCGCCTGCGTCTGGAAGGTAGGCAAGGGCCGTGTGTTCTACTTCCGCCCAGGTCATGAAACTTTTCCCGTCTTCAAACAAGCCGAGCCACTGCTCGTAATCGAAAACGCGATTCGTTGGCTCGGCACAAGCGACGACGGATTCACGCCGCTCTTCAACGGCAAAGACCTCACCGGCTGGGATGGCGATCCGAAGCTGTGGAAAGTCGAAAACGGCATCGCCATCGGCACAAATGAGTCGCCGGAGGCCATGGCGAACAATAGCTTCCTCATCTGGCGCGGCGGCACGGTGAAGGACTTCGAGCTTCGCGCCACCGTCCGCGTCATCGGCGACAACAACAGCGGCATCCAGTATCGCAGCCGCGAGTTGAAGGACGTCGCGCCGTGGGTGATCACTGGCTACCAGTGCGACATCCATCCGGCCATCGAGCACACGGGCATGACGTATGAGGAGCGCGGGCGCGGCATCTTCGGCCTGAATGGCAAAGACGTGATGCTCGACCCCGAGGGCGCGCTCTGGCAGGTCTCGCGCAGGGGAACCGCCTCCAGCACTTCATCAACGGCCAGCCCACCTCCGAGCTCATCGACCACCACGCCGACAAACGCACGCTGGAGGGCCTGCTCGCCATCCAGCTCCACAAAGGCAACCCCAACCGCGTCGAGATCAAAGACCTCCGCCTCAAGGTCCTGCCCGAGTCTCCGCTCGTCCCCTTCGAGCCTGCGAAACTGCCCGCCAGCGCGACGAAGATCGAAAAACCCCGCTCCAGCCGCCCACAAGGCACGGGACCGGTGGTGCCGGTGAAGAAGTGACGTATCGGGCGAAGCAAAGTAGCCATCTCGCTCCGTCGAGATGAGCAGAGCGCTCCGCTAAGTCGGGCGTTTTCAAACTTCGAACATCTTCCGATACTGCGCCAGCCTTCCGCTCATCTTGCGGAGCAAGATGGCTACTTTGCTTGCGCCAGTTCGTGAGCGTCATAGCATCACGACATGCGTTTCTTTGATCCACACGACGAACTGCTCATCACCCAGCGAAGATTGCCGCACTGGGCGCAGGATGGTTGTGTGGTCTTCATCACGTGGCGCACTACGGACTCCATGCCAAAAGACGTTCTCGAACGCTGGCGAGCGGATCGGAATCGCTGGCTCGATGTCCACGGCATCGATCCAACCCAGAAAGGGTGTAAGATACGTGTCCAAGAACTTCCTCCCGATTTGATGGCTGAATACCACGACCGCTTCACCACGCGCTGGCATGAGGCGCTCGATTCGGGGCATGGCGCTTGTGTTCTCGCTCAAACCGAGATCGCAGACCTCGTTTCTGACAGCTTGCTGCACTTTGACGGTGATCGCTACGAGATGCTCGAATTCGTGATCATGCCGAATCACGTCCATTTGCTCGCCACGTTCCCCGACAAGGCCGCGATGGTCGAACAATGCGATTCGTGGAAGCATTTCACCGCCCGGCAGATCAATCGCCGCATTGGCACTCAAGGCCGCTTTTGGCAGCAGGACGCTTTTGATCACCTCGTCCGGCACGAAGGCCAGTTTCGGCGTTTGCGTGACTACATTGCGCAAAACCCGCTCAAAGCTGGCATCCTAGCCGACCAAGCGCGCCTTTGGAGCAAAGCAAAGTAGCCATCTCGCTCCGTCGAGATGAGCACAGCGCGTCAAAAAAGCCGGAATGCTATCGAGTTCGGCTGCGTTGTGGCCTTGCGCGAGTCCTCGGCTCATCTCGCGGAGCGAGATGGCTACTTTGCTTGCGCCGAATCGTTGCCTTTCCACCCTATCTCCATGCGCCTCCTCCTCTGCCTCTTCGCCCTCAGCTCCTCGCTCTGCGCGGCTGCCTCACAGCCGAACATCATCATCCACTTCATCGACGACCTCGGCTACGGGGACATTGGGCCGTTTGGCGCGGTGAAGCAGAAGACGCCGCATCTGGATCGCATGGCGCGGGAGGGCATGAAGCTCACGTCGTTCTACGCTGCGCCGGTGTGTAGCGTGTCGCGGGCGCAGATCATGACCGGGTGCTATGGCGCACGCATTTCGGTGCCCGGCGTGTATCCGCCCGGCAGCAAAAATGGGCTGCATCCGCAGGAGCATACCATCGCAGATCGCTTGCGGCCGCTGGGCTATGCCACGCAGTGCATCGGCAAGTGGCACCTCGGCGACCAACCGGCGTTTTTGCCCACGAAGCAGGGCTTTGATCACTACCTCGGCATCCCGTGTTCCAATGACATGCTCAAAACGGCGAGCGTGGACGGCCGCCGCGTCGTGCCGCTCGTGCGCGATGATCAGGTGGAGCGCCTGCTCGACGAGGCGGATCAGGATCGCATCGAGGAAATCTACACCGACGAGGCGGTGAAGTTCATCCGTGGCAGCAAAGAAAAGCCCTTCTTCCTCTACTTCCCACACACCGCCGTGCACACGCCCATCCATCCCGGCAAAGCCTTCCAGGGCAGCTCGCAAAACGGCCGCTTTGGCGACTGGGTGCAGGAAGTCGATGCCAGTGTCGGTCGCGTGTTTGAGACACTGCGCGAGCTGAAGCTCGACACGAACACGCTCGTCATCTTCACCAGCGACAACGGCCCCTGGCTCATCAAAGGCCCCGATGGCGGCAGCGCCGGTCCTTTGCGCGGCGGCAAAGGCAGCACCTGGGAAGGCGGCGTGCGTGTCCCCGCACTCGCGTGGTGGCCCAGCAAGATCGCGCCCGGCAGCGTGTGCGATGCCGTCGCTGGCACCATCGACGTGCTACCCACCTGCATGCGCCTCGCTGGAGCTGAAGTGCCCGCGCAGCCCGTGATCGATGGCCGAGACCTCTCTCCGCTGCTTTTCGGCCAAAGCAAAGACTCCCCACGCGAAGCGCATTACTACTTCTCCAGCTACAACCTCCAGGCCTTGCGCCAAGGCCCGTGGAAACTTGCGCTCGAGACTCAAAGAGAAAGCATGGGCAAAGACGCCACTGCTGACGCGTCTATCAATCCGCGACTCTACAATCTCGATCAAGAAATCGGTGAGAAGACCAACCTCGCCGCCCAGCATCCCGACATCGTTGCCAAGCTCACCGCCCTCGCCGAAAAGATGACCACCGAAATCGGCGGTGACGAACCCACCTCCCGCCGCCCCGCTGGTGTGGTCGAAAACCCCGTCACGCTTTATCCGACGAGTGACAAACCCCGCCGCAAAGCGAAGCAAAGTACTCCTCTCGCCCCGCGAGAGGTTTCAGACGCTCCGCAAGCACCCCAAACTTACGATGTAAGCGCTATGCTACGAACTGCGACCAATGCTCCTCTTGCGGAGCAAGAGGGCTACTCTACTCACGCCACACTCGCTGCCGAAAAGGCCCCGCAGATCGCCGACAGACCCTTCACTCTTAGCTGCGAACTCACTACTGCGCAGCGCGACGCCATCCTCATCGCACATGGCGGAGCCAGCATCGGCTATGCGCTGCAGCTCAGCGCAGGTAAGCTCATCTGGGCCATCCGCCGTGGCAAAACCCTCTCCTCCGTACAGACCGACTACCCCGCCGACAATCAGCCGCACCACATCACCGCTAAACTTGCCAAAGACGGCCAGATCACCCTTCAGCTCGATCAAAACTTGCCCATCACGGCTAACAGCACCGGTCTCATCCCCTCGCAGCCGAAAGAAGACTTTTGCATCGGCCATGACAACAAAGTGCCGGTAACGAATTACACTGCAAAGGGGAAGTTTGAGGGGAAGATTACCAATCTTGTCATTCGGTAAGGATCTGACAGTATTCGAATATGTGACACCCCTGCGGCTAACTCGGACATCTTGGTCCTTCGCTCAGGCCATAAAAGAGCCAGCGCGTCAGTAGGGCGAAAGGCGTGCGAACTTTTAAGCGTCACCTGCTTCCCCGAGTCCACGGTTCATCTCGCGGAGCGAGATGACTACTTTGCTGACGCCTTTTCGTTTATCCTATAGAAGAACAAGCGGGCCCAGGGAGCGAAGCAAGGTGGCGTTTGAGAGAAATACACTTGCACTTCCCGTTCTGCATAGCACGTCTCAGTCAGCCCGCTCCACACTCATGAAACTTGCCCTGATTCGTCGCCAATTTGCCGCTGTCGGTGGGGCGGAGCTCTATGTGCAGCGACTCCTCAGCGCGCTGGTAACAGCTGGTCATGAGGTGCATCTTTATGCTGAAAAATGGCAGGGCGCGCATCCTGGGGTCATCATGCATTCCGTTCCAGTGAAAGCTAACCGCGCTCTGGGACCCATCGTCTTTGCTGAGGCTGTCTCGCGCCTGCTGACTGAGGCAGAATACGACGTCGTTTTTAGCCTCGAGCGCACGATTGGACAGGACGTTTACCGCGCTGGCGATGGCCTGCACCGAGTCTGGCTGCAGCAAAGGAAACGCTATGCTTCTTGGTGGCGACGCCCGTTTGTGGGGTTGGGTGCTTTTCACGCGAACATGCAGGCTCTGGAGACTCGCACCTTTGATCCAGTGAATACCAGCCATATCATCGTCAATTCAGCGATGGTGAAGCAGGAGATTATCAGCCACTTCCCCTTCCCAGCAGAGCGCATCCACCTGATCCCTAACGGCGTCGAAACTGCCCGATTCCAGAATCTAGATCGCAGTGCCATGCGCGCCAGGTTTGGGTTTCAGGACGGCGACTTCGTCCTGCTTTTTGTCGGCTCAGGCTGGGAGCGTAAAGGCCTACCCTTTCTCCTCCGCCTGATGCGCCACTGGCAGAGCAGTCACCCCAAAGTCAAACTTCTCGTCGTCGGCAAAGGTCGCCTAGGCAGTAAACCACCGCCGAACGTCCTCTTGGCTGGACCTATGCCCAAGGTCGAGGAAGCTTACGCCGCGGCCGATCTCATGACTTTCCTGCCAATCTATGAGCCTTGCGCGAACGTGATCGCGGAAGCGCTTGCCAGCGGGCTGCCTGTGATTACCAGCCGCTTCAATGGTGCCAGCGAGCTCATCCAGACCGGCATCAACGGTCATGTCCTCGAAGACCCAGCCGACTTACCCAGCCTGGAGACCGCCATTGAGTTCTGGCAAAAGCGGCAACACCGTTCTCCGGTTCCTACTGCTCTACCTTTAGACCTGGAAACCAACGTGCAATCGACCCTGCGTCTGCTGGAGTCTGTTGCCGCTAATAAAAGAGTCAAAATCTAGAGGCTAGGGCAGTCCTGCACAGCCTTAAAATAACAACTGCAACTCTTCCTCTTGGGACTGCTGAACGCGACGCTTTTTGGTCGGCGGCTTTACTTCCTGAAGAGCCAGTGTCTCGGCGATTAAGGTGGCAGCTTCAGTCACGGAAAGTTCCTGCGAGCTAGCAGTATCTGAAACAGGCTGGGCCTGAGGCTCAGAATCGGATTCAGCGCTGTGATCAACAGGAGTAGAGACATCTGCGGAAGAGCTGTGGGTATCCACATGTTCTTCAGGCTGGGCGTTGGTGTCACTAGCAGTGTGCTCCACCGCCGTCATCTGGGGCACTTCCATTGGAGGTTCCTCAGTGACCTGATTTGCAGCACCTGAAGGAACCCCTTTGGCTTTTTGAGCGCGATGCCGACTGACCCGAAGTGCGGTCTGAGCTCTGCCCTTGGCCTCACGGCCATTGTGGCGGCTGAAATTAGGGAACTCAATGCGGTCTTCCTTTTGAATCAGCCAGCCGGCTTTGATCAACGCGGCAGAGAATCCTTTTCGCCCAACAACCTTGTCAAGGAACTCTAACGTAACGCTAGTATCGTTAGCGCTTGAAACATTCAGTTCGGCCCAGGCCCAGAGACGCACGAGTTTACCCATCACAGCATCTGAATCCATGCGCAGCTGACTGGCGATCATACAGACCTCCGGCTTATCGGGTGTGTTGGTTTCAATTTTGATCCAAGAGCGGCGCATGAGTAACGAAGACGTAACGCTAACCGGCATTCATTCAACCAAATTGAAGATCAGCGTGGTTTCATAATGATGCTGACACGGTGGAAACATCTCGACAATCTGCAGCGTTTTCGTTTCTCTACCTTTTTCATGAAATCACTGCCGCTCATCGCCCTAACTCTCACTACCACCTTTGCCCAAGCTGAAAACTGGCCAAGCTGGCGCGGCCCGAATCAGGACGGCTCTAGCCCTGAAAAAAACCTGCCAGCCAAGTTCAGTAAAACAGAAGGCGTAAAATGGGCCGTCGATTTACCAGCAATCTCCGCTTCTGTGCCAGTTGTATGGGGGGACAAGGTCTTTCTGACCGCGCCCATCAAGGATAAACAGCAGCTAGTCGGCCTTTGCTATGATGCTAAATCAGGCAAGGAACTTTGGCGGCAGGTGATCTCTGAAGGTGGCCTCCAGTGGGATAACAAGAGCAATCTGGCCAGCCCCTCTCCGGTAACAGATGGCAAGCAGGTGATCTTTCTTTTTGCCGATGCGATGTGCGCGTCCTTTGACCTGGATGGCAAGCTGCATTGGAAACGTGATTTCAAAGAAACCCATGGTGCCTTTGCCACCCAATGGACCTACGGCAGCAGCCCTGCTTTGGATAGCGGCAAGCTCTACATCCAAGTCCTCCAGCGCAATGAGACCTTTGAGTTCCAGGGTTTTCCCAAAGGCACACCGGGGAAAGACATGACTAGCTACATCTTGGCCGTGGACCCAGCCACAGGCAAAGATCTGTGGAAACATCTACGCCCGACCCCTGCAGAGGTGGAATCATTGGAGGCCTTTAGCTCCCCAGTCTTTACCAATCATGGCGGCAAACGAGTCATGCTGATTTCTGGTGGTGATACTCTGACTCTGCATGATGCTGCCACGGGCGAAGAAACCGCTCGCTTAGCCACATGGAACTTAGCAGGCGAAGGCTACAACAAGTTCTTCCGTCTCGTGCCATCGCCGGTCGTGGGCGACGATATGGCGCTGGTCTGTGCCCCGAAAAACTCGCCCGTCTTTGCCATGTCGATGACCAGCCAGGGGAAAGACATCCAACCAGCCTGGACCAGCGATCCCAAAATCGTGACGACCGACGTGTCCACGCCTGCCTTTTATGAAGGCAGCTTTTACGTGTTGGATAGCGGGCGGAAGACTGTAAGCCGAATCGAGCCCAAGACCGGCAAAGTTCTCTGGACTGGCGAGACTGGCAGCAAGTCTAAATTTGAAAGTAGCCCGACCGTAGCCGATGGCAAAATCTACATGACCAACTTCTGGGGTGACGTGTACGTCGTGAAAGCCGGTGGGGACAGCTTTGAGTTGCTCAGCATGAATGAGATGGGCAATGGCACCAAACCCAATGGCGACGCCGCAAGCTGCCGAAGCAGCATTGCCGTGGCCAATGGCTGCCTGTTTATCCGAACTCAGGATAAGCTCTACTGCGTGGGACAATAATTCAGGCTAGCCTGGATTATTCATGAACATCGTGACGAAACCGATCAAAAGCCTGAAGCTGCAAGGCGGGCGCAGTTTTTGAAAGGCTGAGTGCATTGATCAATGCTCGATGCCTTTCAAAACAAGCCCAACGCAGCAGATTCGGGCTTTTGAGCGGGTAGAGTAGATGGCTCATGAATCATTCAGGCTAGGATCCCCAAACGATCTGACTTAACTGCTCCTCTTGGGAGGCAGACCAGGATTCTTTGTTTTCATGCAATTGCCGGCGGGCCGTTTGCTGAATCTCCTGAATCAAAGGTGAGCCTTGGTAGGACAATTCACTCCATAGGTCCAAGGTGTCGCTATCTGGCCGTATTGCAGCCAACAGACCAGGTAACTGCGCTCGAATTTCTTTATCTGTTGGCGGTTCTAGATGCAACCAGGCAAGCAACTTAACGTAACGCGCATCATCCTTCGGAAGTTCAGGTGTCTCACCAGACAGTAAAGCCTGATGGTCTTTCCAAGTGCCAGCATTCACTTGATCGAAGAAAGGCTTTATCTCGACACTTTCCGCTGCGACACTGGCTGCTTGTTCGACACGCCACTGCTCCCTAGCTTTATCCACAGCAGGAAGTGTTTCCGTCACAGCAGGCACAGCAGCCTGCTCGGCAGCAACTGGTGCTTGGATCGGAGCTTTGACCACAGGCTGAGGCTTTAACAGATCAAATGGCCCGATCCAGATAGCTGCGGCCAGCCCCACCATGCCAAGGAGCCAACCGACAAAAAATGGCCTCACGTTCCAGACCACGATCGCAGGTGGCGCAAAGTCAATTTGAGTAAAATCAGTGGTGCGATCCTCGATGTTTTCTGTGGGGGCCTCCAGAAACGGCGCAAGCGCTTTGGAGGCTTCTGCTTCAGCCGCCTTTGCTGCACTGGCCTGATCCTGGGCAGTGAGGGTAGATGCCTTTGCTTCCTTCAAAGCCTGTTGGGCGGCTTCCAGAGAGACCTGATAATCATTCTGCTCATGAGTATGCTGCTGCGCCAAGTCCCACCAGGCACGAGGCACGACAGCTTGGAACAAGGACTGACCATCCTTATGATGGCCCAGCTGTCCTGCCAGCTCACGGAGTGCCGTGCACTCCACAGGATTATCCCAAGTCCAAACCATGCGCGAACGGCGCAAGCGGTGATCCCAGAGGTCGCGTGATTCCTGGCTGCAACTGCGGATAATCCGACCAGCTGCCAACCAAAGTTTAGCCTCAGCTAAAGCGTCCGAATGCTCACCCACCGTCTGTGGCTCGGCCACATGGAGCATCTGATCTGCGCGTGGATAACGAGTTATGGCCAAGGAGGTCACAAGAGCCAGCATGATATGCACGATCTCAGGATCACTATTCTTCGAATGTGTCGCAGCCAGAGCTTCGGCGAGTTTGGCTAACTGTGCCGTATTGGAGTTCGATGCCCAGCGGAACGCGACGACGCAGGTGAGTGACATCTGCCCTGAGGCCAGTTCAATGATCAGATCAGGGATGCGCGCCAGATCTGCTAGTAGATCCTCACGATCTTCGAAAAGCGTGATCAAAAAATCACTGGCAGGCCCTGCCCACTCAGTCTTCACATAAGCACGCGAACAAAAGCCTGAAAAAGCCTGACTAATTCCTTCTCCCGAGCGGAGAGCTTTCGCCAAGTCACCTGCGGGCGCCCGGAGTATATCCGGGAGTTCGGTGAGATCTGGTGCAGAATCTTGAGTCATCAATTCCATGGTGGAATCTTAATAGTACTCCGGCCTAACGTAACATGCAACGTTGCTCTGTCTAAACCTCTTAAATTTAAAGACCTACGGCATCCGGTTCTTTCACAAATAACAACCGCAAGCTGTTCAGACAAACCAGCACGGTGCTGCCTTCATGGGTCAGCACACCGAGAGTCAATGGCACGACTCCAAATAGTGAAGCAATGGCCATGACAATGACCGAGCCCAGTGAGATGGTTAAATTCTGCCGAATGATCCGCCGGGCCTGATGACTGATGTGACGTGCCGAGAGTAGCTTCTCAATCTTATCCTGCATGAGAACAATGTCCGCCTGCTCGAGAGCTGCATCACTGCCGCGCGCGCCCATGGCAATGCTAACATAGGCAGCAGCCAGGCTGGGCGCATCATTGACCCCATCACCGATCATCGCCACCTTATGTCCCTGTTCGGTAAATTCCCTGATGGCTGCGACCTTATCTTCAGGATGCAGACCAGCGCGAATATCCGTCACACCGAGCTCCTGCGCCACTTGCACTGCCGCAGCCCGACGGTCACCCGTCAGCATGACCGTGCGCACCTTATCTGCGGCCAGCTTGGCTAAAACAGCCTTGCTACCACTGCGGATTTCATCTTTGAGGAGAATGCGCCCCATGGTCTGTGCATTGAGCACCCAGACTTCCGAAAAGCCCAATGGCGCATCGGACACATCCTTTAACCATTGAGCAAAGTCGCCCTGAGCCATCAGCTCACGACGTCCGACATAGGTGATACCGGCTTCGGTCAGCCCACGCAAGCCCTGACCTGGGATTGACTGAAACTCCTGCAAACTACCGGGTTCGACGTGGAGATCTTTGGCATGGCTCGTGATCGCTCGCGCTATTGGGTGATTCGAGTTTGAATCCAGAGTAACAGCCAGCCGCAGCACCTGCTCTTCCCTACCCTGAGGAAAACTCTCTACCAAAGCCACACGCAGATTACCCTCAGTGAGTGTACCTGTCTTATCCATGGCTACGATGTCCACCTCTGCCAATTTTTCAATCGCGGCACCACCACGAAAAAGAATCCCACGCCGAGCGCCCCAGGCAATGGCGGCTAGAATGGCTGATGGAATGGAAAGCACCAGCGCACAGGGACTCATCACAACCAACAGCGTCATTGCCCGATAAAAGGCGGATTTAGAATCGCCCAGATTTTCAAAAGGAGGCACGTCCAAAGCCAGCCACCAAATGAGGAACATGACGAGAACCGCACCGAGCGTCAGCAGCGTGTATCTGGTGCCAAAGCGATCCGTGAAACGCTGGCTCGTGGCACGCAGATGCTGCGCGGTCTGAATGAGATGAATGATCTTGGCCAGAGCACTCTGGGTAGCAGGGCGATCTACATGCACTTGGACGAGTCCCCAAAGATTCAATGTGCCACCATAAACCACAGCACCCTTGGCCTTATCAATAGGCACAGCCTCCCCTGTGAGCGTGGACTCATCCGCCGCAGACTCGCCTGTTAGCACTGTGCCATCGACTGGGAACAGCTCGGCAGGCCGCACTTGCAGAACATCCCCTACCCGCAGCAGCGAGACCGCGCGCTCTTCAGTAGAACCATCGGCTAAAATCACCCGTGCATGCTTCGGAGCCGCCTTCGTGAGGGCATTGATCTCACGATGGGTACGATGCAGCACATAATGCTCCAGCGCTCCAGAAGTCGAGAATAAGAATAGAAGCAAAGCCCCCTCTTCCCATGCGCCAATAGCCACCGCGCCTGAAGCCACGGCCAGCATGAGGAAATGCACATCCACCTGACGTTCACGCAGATTTTCCCAAGCATCTTTAGCCGCATCCCAGCCACCACTGATGAGTGAAAGACCAAATAAACTGTGCACAAGCCATTCAGGAGCATGGAAGCTATTTTTAGCTACAAAACCAGCAATCAGCATCAGACCGCAGATCGTCGCCTGAACCGCCATCTCGCGCCATTCATCATCGCTCTGCTTTTCGATCTCTTCCGCTTCAGGCCATTCAAAATCACGCCACTTCCAGAACCGTGGTGCCGTAGGACAAGTCGGCTTTTGCACCAAGAGTTCACCGTCATGACGCGTCAGTTGCAACCCTTCAGCGTGGGCGTCCACAGGAGTCGCCAAAAGCTGATCATCCAGCGTGCGGAGAAGTTCATCAATCTGCGATTGAAGGGCCCCCAGATCCACCGGCCCAAGAGTCGCCACCTGCACACTGCGCTGCTCAGCATTAAGACGAATCGCCTCCACACCACTTTGACTGGCCAGGAAGTCAGACAAAGCAGCGATCCAGTCACTCTCATGGGGCGATTTTTGAGGCATGTGCGCATCTAATACACGGCCTCAGGCATTGTCGCAGTTTTTTCCGCGCTTCTCTCGCTCAAAAACATCTCGATAGGCAGAGGTGCTTGCTGGGTTGCTCGATCACGATACTCTCATCCAATGCGCATTCTCATCGCCAGCGATAAATACAAAGGTTCTCTGACCGCCTCTGAGGTGGCACAGACTCTGCGACAAGTTTTAACTCGCGGGCTACCCGAATGCGAGATCGACCTCTGCCCGATAGCTGACGGCGGCGAAGGCACGACTGAGGCTATGGTCATGGCCCTCGGCGGAGAATGGGTTGAGGCACAGACACTCGACGCCCAGTCCCGACCGCTCAAGGCACGCTATGGATGGATGCCACAGCAAGCCGAGGCCGTCATGGAAATGAGCGCGGCCAGCGGTCTGGCGCTGGTCAACGATCTACCGCTCGATCCACAAATAGCCAGCACCTATGGCACTGGATTAATGATGCTCGACGCCATGCAAAAAGGTGCACGCAGGCTGATCATCGGCATCGGAGGTAGCGCAACCAATGACGGAGGGCTCGGCATGGCGGCAGCACTGGGGCACCGCTTTTTAGATATCCATGGGCAGGAGATCTCCCCAACCCTAGCCAACCTGCAGCGGCTGCACCGTATTGAGCCGGCAAAGATAGCTTTCCCAGAAATCCTCGTCGCTTGTGATGTGGATAACCCGCTACTCGGCCTGCAAGGAGCCACTCGCATCTATGGCCCACAAAAAGGCGTCACTGACTTTACCTACTTCGAAGATCGGCTCACCCACCTGGCGGACATCGTGGCGCGTGACCTAGCCAACGATCCACGTCTGATCCCCGGATCAGGTGCAGCCGGAGGGCTAGGGTATGGCCTCATGGCTTTTTGCGGCGCGCGACTCACCAGTGGCTTTGACCTCATCTCCCAACAGATTGGCTTGGAAGAACGCGCCGCCAAAGCAGACCTCATCATCACGGGTGAGGGCCGCCTGGATGCGCAGACCCTGCATGGCAAAGGCCCTGTCGGAGTTGCCCTCATGGCCCGCCGACTGAACAAAGCCGTTATCGCCTTTGCGGGCAGTATCGACGACTCTCCTGCTCTACGCGCGCACTTCGATCTGTCCTACGCCATCAAACCCAGTGACATGCCCCTCAGTCAGGCCATCGCAGAAGCCAAAAACCTGCTAACCACCGCTGCCGAAGGCGCACTGCCAGAGATTCGGCAATTGCTAGCGCTTGCGCCAGCCCCATGATTGTGCTCTGAAAAGACTGTCAATCGTCTCCCTCTTTTAAACTATGTCTAAATCTGTCGTTCTCCTCTTCGCTGGTCAAGGTGCTCAAAAAGTCGGTATGGGAAAAGATCTCGCTGAAGCCTACCCTTCCGTGCGGGCGCTTTTTGAAAAAGCAGATGCAGCAATTACCGGCTACTCACTGAGCCAAGTCATGTTTGAGGGGCCCATGGAAGATCTGACCAAAACCAGCCGCTGTCAGCCAGCGCTGTATGCACACGGTCTGGCTCTTTTAGAAGTGCTCCAAGAACGCGTGCCGAATCTGAACATCGTAGCCACAGCTGGACTCTCCCTGGGAGAATTCACCGCGCACGCAGCCGCTGGCACCTTTGACTTCGCGACTGGATTGAACCTTGTTTTCCAACGTGGAAGTTTCATGGAAGAGGCCTGCGAGCAAACACGCGGAGCCATGGCTGCCATGCTAGGTGGTGAAGAGAGCGCCATCCGTGACCTTGCTGCAGAATGTGATGTCGATGTGGCCAATCTAAATGCCCCAGGCCAAATTGTGCTAAGTGGCAGCGTAGAAGGCGTCGGGGCAGCGACAGCCAAAGCCAAAGACAAAGGCATCAAGCGTGCCATACCGCTTCCTGTTGCTGGCGCCTATCACAGCCGTCTCATGAAAAGCGCTCAGGAGAAACTGGCCGCTGCATTGGCCAATGCCAACATTCAGGAGCCTGCTGTGCCAGTGGTTTGTAACTTCGAAGCCCGTGTCGTAAGTGCTCCTTCAGAAATACGTGACACGCTAACCAGCCAAGTCACAGGTAGCGTCCGCTGGGTGGAGTCCATGCAGGCCCTGATTGCTCAAGGACATGAACTTTTCATCGAACTCGGCCCAGATGCCACCCTCGCCGGTCTCATGGGCAAGATCGATAAAGCAGCTAAAGTGATCTCCATCAAAGATGTCGCCACACTCGAAGCCGCTGTCGCAGAACTAACGGCGTAAAGTGACGCCCCGCACAGTTGATCTACAGCTCAGAGATCGCCAGGAGATTCAGCACGGCTTTAGGCACAAAGCTCGCAGGTTCCACATACTCGGGTAGCTTACTGCCATCGGCACTGTGCTCGGAACAGTGCGCATTGCCACCGACTGGACCTAGTGCATCGAGTGTGGGACCGAGGCCGCAGAGGTAGTTGGCATCGCTAAGCCCACCACGGCGCATGGGAACGGCACGCATGCCAAGCAATGCCGCATGTTTCTGCCAATGCTGAAAAAGCAGATCTGTCTCTGGACCACCAGGCCAGGCACGGGTGCGCCCGACACACTCGATCTTTATCTCGGCGCCGGCCTCCGTCTGACCTGCCAGAGCCTCTAAAGCCTGTCCGGCAGAAAGCAGAACAGCGGGGTCAAAGGCCCGCATTTCCAGTTCTGCGGCGGCCTCATGCGGCACGCGATTGAGCACGGTGCCACCATGAATATTGGCTACATTGACCGTCAGATCCCGTGCGGGATCAGTCAGCGCAGCTACACGAGGCAGCAGCTTGGATAGCTCCACCACGGAATTGATCCCGAGAGCATGATTACTGCCAGCATGCGCCGCACGCCCTGTGCAGGTGATGCGATACTCAGCACGGCCTTTTCTGGAAGTAACCACGTGCCAGCCAGTCTCATCCAAAGGTCCGCCTTCAAAGACTAACACCGCCCGCGCACCATCCGGGCAGCGATCATGAGTGCACTCGGCAAAATCTGAACCAATCACTTCTTCCGCAGAGTTAGCGGCAATCACCCAATGCGTCTTTTCAAAGATTGCAGGATTCACCTCACGCAGAACCTGCATCATCAGCCAGATCATGATGGTGCCACCTTTGTTATCCACCGTTCCGGGGCCATAGATGCGGTAACCTTCCACCAGCCAACGGAAGTTATTTCGCAATTCCTCTTCAGCGGGAAAAACCGTGTCTAGATGAGTGACCAGAACGATGGGCTGCTGATCCGCAGGTCCACGACTGAGAAAAAGGTGATCACCATGCTGCGGATGCGTGGAGGCAGCCAGAGTGGCAGTGAAACCCAAGTCTTTAAAACAATCCACTGTCAGAACAGCCAGTGAAGCCACACCTTCGACATTTGTGGTGAAGCTATTGATCTCCACCATCCGGCGCAGCCAATCGAGAGCTTCTGGCAGATACTTTTCAGCGCTTTGTTTGAGGAGGTTTGAGTCCATGAAGGATTACCCATTCGTCTGGCCAACGAATTTTTCAAAGCATAAGATCAGCCTCTCATCTTGCTCTGCGCGCCGAGCACTTCCATACTCGCTTCTCATGCCCACCCCCATTCGCGCAGTCATTTTTGATTTCGACGGTCTCGTTGTTGATACCGAGAGCGTCGGCTACTTTACCTGGAAGCAGATCTTTGATGATCATGGTCACGATCTCCCCTTGGAGCGCTACGCCCAAGTTGTCGGCACGGATTTCAACACCAGCTATGATCCGCGGAAAGATCTGGAGCAACTCACTCAACGAAGCTTTGATTGGGACGCTATCGAGGTGCGTCGCCGAGAGGCTGAGAACGATCTACGAAAGACTCTTTTCCCACTCCCTGGCGTGATAGATCGACTCCTGGAAGCCAGCCAACTCGATCTGAAAACAGCCATCGCCAGCAGCAGTCCACGCACTTGGATTGATTCCTGGATGCAGCAACTGAGTCTGCGGGATCACTTTCACCACATCACCACGGTGGATGATACCGGCAAGGTGAAACCTGATCCATCCATCTTCCTCCACGCGGCTCAAAGCCTGGGTGTTGAGCCAGAAGAAGTCGTCATCTTTGAAGACTCCCTCAATGGTCTGCGCGCGGCACAGGCCGCAGGCATGCGCTGCATCGTGGCCCCAGGGCCTATGACACGGCATCTCGACTTCACTGGCGCCTGGAAACGCGTGGAATCTCTGGCCCATGTGTCTTTGGCTACTCTAACATAGCACGGAACTCCGCCTCAGAGAGAACCTTCACGCCGAGCTTGCTGGCTTTGTCCAGCTTGCTGCCAGCGTCATCCCCGGCCAGCAGGTAAGTCGTCTTGCCACTCACACCACTGCTTATCTTTCCACCATTGGCCCGGATGGTATCGGCAATGGTTTCTCGACCTTCACTGAGAGTTCCCGTAATCACCCAGGAGGTGCCTGCAAGCTTATCACTCGCGGCTTCGACGACGTTCTGGGCAAAATTTAAACCCGCTAAACGAAGACGCTCGATCAGATTTTTGTTCTCTTCATCATGGAACCATGCATGGATACTCGGCGCCACGATGCTGCCGATGTCGGGACATTGAGTCAGGTCTTCAATCGTTGATTGAGAGATCGCGTCAATGCTACCGAAGTGCTCCATCAACTTCCGCGCTCCTCCCGCGCCGACATGGAGAATGCCAAGCCCAAAGATGAGCCGATGCGGATCCTGCTTTTTACTGGCTTCCACAGCCTTCAGGTAGTTGTCGATGCTTTTGGTGCCCACACGCTCTAACCTTGCCAGGAGCAGTTCATTGAGAGCATAGAGATCAGCCACATCTTTGACTAACTTGATCTCCACAAGCTGAGCAACCACGGACTCACCCAAACCACTGATGTCCATGGCTCCACGACTGACGAAGTGCTCAATCCTACGCTTCACGACTTCCGGACAATGCGGATTTAGGCAGCGAATGACGACCTGTTCCTCGTCTCGATGCACAGCCGTGCCGCAGATTGGGCAATGCGTCGGCGGCACCACAGAGCGCTCTTCCCCCGTGCGTTTTTCCGTCTTCACACTGACGACTGCCGGAATGATCTCACCTGCTTTTTCAATAATCACCCGGTCACCGATACGGATGTCTTTGCGCTCGATCTCCTCGTAATTATGCAGCGTGGCATTGCTGACAGTACTGCCACTGACCAGCACTGGCTCCAGCCGCGCCACAGGAGTCAGCGCGCCAGTGCGACCGACTTGGATATCAATGGCTAAAAGAGTCGTCTCAGCCTGCTCAGCCGCATACTTATAGGCAATCGCCCAGCGTGGAGCCTTGCTGGTAACACCGAGGCTCCGCTGATCGGCAAAGCTATTCACCTTGATCACGGCACCGTCGGTTTCATAAGGCAGCGACTTCCGTTTCACGTCTAGATCACGAATGGCAGCAATGAGGTCCGCCGCATTATCTGCACGCCAGATGTGATCAGCTTTACGAAGTCCGGCATGGTCCAGCAGAGCATACATATCCTCTTGCGACTGCACTTCAATGCCTGTGGCATCTGCAATCCCATAAAACACAAGATCCAATGGCCGCTTAGCTGTGACCTTTGAATCCAGCTGATTCAATGCGCCTGCCGTGGTATTGCGGGGATTGGCAAAGAGCTGTTCCCCGGCCTCTTCCCGCTCTTGATTCAGCCTATTAAAAACGGCCTTAGACATGAAGACCTCTCCCCGAACTTCAAAGGTCTGCGGTCCATCAGCAGGCAGGCGTAGCGGCAGCGATTTGATGGTTTTCAGGTTCATGGTGACGTCATCACCGGTCTGACCATCACCGCGCGTGGCCCCATGCTTCAAGACACCATTTTCATACCGGATGGTGATCGCCACTCCATCCACCTTTGGCTCTAGAACACAGTCGATCTTTTCACGTCCCAGCCCTTTTTGCAGGCGGGCATAGAAGGCCGCCAGCTCTTCCTCGGAGTAAGTATTGTCCAAACTCATCATCGGCA
>JAPLUM010000699.1 GCA_026397605.1 Verrucomicrobiota bacterium
TCTCAAAGCTGGTCAACAATCCGCTCCCCAATCATGGGATTGCGCTCGTGGCGGTATTGGTAGACGCGCTATATTCAGGTTCTAGTGACTTACTTCTTGGTGGTTCGTGTCCTCTCGAGCGCACCCTCCCCTTTTTCAAAGGGGATTTTTTATATGCAGGACGCTGGATTTGTCAGAAAAGCTTTTGCTGGGATCGCTAGCCGTTATGTGCTTGCCAATCATGTGTTGAGCCTGGGCATTGACGTTTTATGGCGTCGCAAAACCGCAGGGCTTGTTGCAGCGATGCAACCCAAGATGATTCTAGATCTGGCCACTGGCAGTGGTGATTTGGCCCAGACGATCCGCCAGGCCTGTCCAGGCGCGAAGATTTTAGGGGCTGATTTTTCAGTGCCCATGATGCGTGAGGCTCAGTTGCGCTCGTTTGATACTCTGGTCGCCGCAGATGGTATGGCTTTGCCTTTCAAAGATGCTAGCTACGATGTGCTCACGGTGGCCTTTGGTCTGAGGAACATGGCTTCCTGGCCAGACGCTTTGAATGAAATGCGCCGTGTGCTGAAACAGGGAGGACATCTGGTCGTGCTCGACTTCTCCATCCCGACACTGCCACTGCTCCGGCCTGCTTATCTGTTTTATCTGAAGAACGTGATGCCACGGATTGCAGGCTGGATTACGGGGCAACGAGCTGCCTATGAGTATTTATGCAGTTCTGTGGAGCGCTTCCCATCCGGTGTGGAGATGGAAAAACTCATCCTGTCTTGCGGCTTTGATTCTGTGCAAACTCATCGGCTGAGTTTTGGTATCGCGTCCCTCTACGTTGCAGAGGTGATTTAACGGATCGCATCCTCTTTGAGGATGGTGGCAGGGGGCGGATTTGAACCGCCGACCAAAGGCTTATGAGTCCTCTGCTCTACCGCTGAGCTACACTGCCGATTGATGGCTCCTGAGGTAGGGTTCGAACCTACGACCTAGTGGTTAACAGCCACCCGCTCTACCGCTGAGCTACTCAGGAACGTTGTCCCGTTTTGAAACGGGTCGCGATGATAAGTGAGGACCTAATCAACGCAAGCTATTTATTACATCTTCTGAAAGGTTTATTTCAAAATCTGAAGTCCAATCAGATCGACTAAAAAATGGAATCGAGTCCCCAAGCAACGAAGAGGCCTGTGATCCCGACGAGTGTTTCTGTCACGGTCCACGTGCGTAAGGTCTGAGAAACCGTTAGCCCAAGGCACTCCTTGACGATCCAGAAGCCGGCATCATTGAGATGCGAGAGAAAGAGTGATCCACAGCCGATACCGACAACGACAAGCTCTGGTTTGACGCCTGGCGTGCTCAGAACCAAGGGCGCCACGAGTCCGCTGGCTGTGGTGATGGCAACAGTGGCAGACCCTGTGGCTACGCGCACTAGGGCTGCGCAGACCCAACCAAAAACGAGTGGCGGCAGGTGAGCTGCCGTGGCCATCTGACCAATGGCTGCTGCTGCGCCACTGGCCTCTAAGACACCTTTGAATCCTCCACCTGCTCCGATGACCAGTAGCGTTAAGCCAACGGTGCTGATGGCTTTCTCGCCAATTTTCAGGGACTCGCTACGGCTAAATCGGAAGGCAATGCCAGCGAAGATGACGGAAATACCCAGAGCCAGTGTGGGATTACCAATCACAGACGTGATCTGGCGAATGATGTTGGCTTTATCTTCGACAAAGATTTCGGCTGCGGTCTGAGTGAGCAAGAGCGCAATCGGCACGGCTAAAACGGCGACAGTGACTTTCAGGGAGGGCAGTTTTCTGGAGGCGATCGACGGATCCTTCGCAGGTGGTTCAGGTGCTTCAGCGGCGACATGTTTCACGGCCCAGCGGGCAAAGATGGGGCCGGAAATCGCGGCCACGGGGACGGCAGCAAGTAAGCCCCATAGGATCACCTTTCCCAGATCGGCATGCAGCGCCTGCAAGGCCACGACAGGCCCAGGATGTGGCGGCATGACACCATGCATGATAGAGAGGACAGCCAGCATGGGGATGGCGAGCTTTAGGAAGGGCTCCTTCGTCTCGCGGGCTAACGTGATGAGGATCGGAACCAGCATGACGAGGCCAACCGCAAACCAGGTGGTGAGACCAATGCATAATCCCAGAGCCATGAGGCACCAGTGGACACGTTTTGGACCGAAGACGCCGATGAGAGCCTTGGCAAGAACTTCAGCACCGCCAGAGGCTGCCAGCAGTCCGCCAAGAATGGTGCCCAGTCCTAGAATCCCAGCGATGCCGCCGAGGGTTCCACCCATGCCTTTTTCAAAAGCCGTCATCATGGCCATGGGATTCATGCCTGATCCCAATCCCATCACGAGGGCAGCGAAGAGCAGTGCCAGGAATGCATTGACCTTTGCCCAGGCGATCAAGAGGATCAGCACGATGACAGAAGCGGCGGAGAGGAGGAGGAGTTGGGTGATGTCTGGATTCACGATAGGAAATTCAATAGAAAGACAGAAACGCCTAGTTTGGTCAAGTATCACGATCTTTCGCGCCTGAATTGTTCTCGCCCCAGCTGCATGGCTGTCGACTCGCCCGCTCCATCCGCTACTCCCAGCCTGTCATATCAACCTCAAAGCATCACCCTGTGGCGAAGTAAAGTAGCCCTCTCGCTCCGCGAGATGAGCTCCCAGATCCACGGAGTCGAGAACCATCATCGTTCGGTGATCAGCTTTTTATCACCAGCCACGGCTCATCTCGACGGCACGAGATGGCGACTACACTGGCACTGCACGCCTAATCTTCCCAAACCTTCAGCAGTTCTACTTCGAATATGAGGGTCTCGTCCGGTCCAATGTCGATGCCTGCCCCACGTGTGCCGTAGGCGAGGTGGGAGGGGATGAAGAAGCGGTATTTCGCGCCTTCCTTCATGAGTTGCAGGCCTTCGGTCCAGCCTTTGATGACACGATTCAGCGGGAACTCAGCTGGCTCACGTCCGGCTAGATAGCTGCTGTCAAATTCGACACCATTGATGAGCGTGCCACGGTAGTTTACCACCACGGTATCTTTTTTCGAGGGACTTTTGCCCGCACCTGCAGCGAGCACGAGGTATTGCAGACCACTCGTGGTGGTGATGACGCCTTCTTTTTTGGCGTTTTCAGCTAGGAAGGCTTTTCCGATTTCTAGGGCAGGGGATGGCATGGTGGGGGGAGAGTTTATGCCAAAGCTTTGCGCTTCGGGCAAGTTGGAACGCACTCTTTCCTCAAAGGCGTAGGCCTCGCTGAGTTGCGAAGCCGGACAAAGGAGGAACCTTGGGTTAACTTCATTTTTAAGTGGGTTGGCAATCAGATTTTAAACCGCTAATGGCCGCTAAAAGACGCTAATAAAAGCCACCAAACCGCTTTGTTTTCTGATTCTGAGATTAGCGTAATTAAGCGCACTTTAGCGGTTTAAAAATCCTCGCCACAGCTCTCTGAGGAATCCGCGCCGACTCAGCCGTCTTAAACATTGGAAGGATTGGCGTTGGTGATCGTTGGATCTAATCTAACTACCAGATTAAAAAGAAAGCTTGGCTACTTATTTGACGGATACCCTCATTTAAACAATTTCATTCCCTTCTGAACAAAGGCTCCAGTCAGGAGGGACAGCATTGGCAAAATGATATTGATCAAGAAAAAGAATTTATTTCTTCCTCTAAAGACGCGTACGCACGCCTGGTGGTTGAGCATTCCAGAAATGACAAAAACGATCATTAGTGTGAATAGCACAAAGCTATGAACATGCTGATCAAATATTGCCATTAGAAATACGCATGAATTTGTTAAGCAACCAGTTATTAGAATACGTCTATTCATGGTACAGCGAGCCTGGCTACTTATTCTTATTTAAACTACTTATTATTTTTCTTAATTCTTGAGAACTTTCAATACCAACCCAGGAAGACTCTCCAGGCCCATCATCGGGATAGGCCATGAAATAATTATTGGTCTCCCACGAGACTGAAGTTTTATAAAATTCGATTCCATCAATGTAAAAACATAAAGCTGCATTTGAACGATGATCCCAAGCTCCACCTCTACTCAAATCCTGTTCTTTGAGTATTTCAGCAAAAGCTAGCTTGATGGCTTGAAGATCATTTGGGCCGACTTCAATCGCGTTAATAACGGGGAGACTGAGTTTATACGGCTCAATTTCGAATTTCCGCCCAATTTCACTTTTCCCAAGCTCATCACTTCCCAAGGAAAGCACCTCAATTCGATCGACGAGCAAAATCAATTTTGCCATCCTTTTCCGTAATAACCAGCGGGCATTTTGTATATCGGCTGAGTAATGACGATTAGCTGACAACACTGCCTTCCGAAGTGGAGACAAAGACGAAGTATCAACATCAGTTGGAAGGTCAAGTGATTCATTCAGTGCTTCCTTATGAGTAACTAGCATCCAGTAAATCAGCAAGTTGCATAACACACTCGTCACGACCACAATTAGGCATTTTTTTGTCATCGTCATTTGGATGTACAGGGAACAGTTTTGGCATGTTGGGGTTGCTCCATTGTAGTTAAAGCGCCGAGAGTCGCTTGTTTGCGATTACCGATGTCGTAATACGTGCAGCCTTGGTTCTTGGCGGTATCGGCGGCGTGCGTGGCGCTTGTCACTTGGCCCAGCGCATCATAGCCCCAAGCCCAACTGGCGGCTGCCGTAAAGGCGCTGCCGCTCGTCGCCATACTGCTGCGTTGACCGATGGGGTACACCCCATAGTCATTGGCGGACACCACCCCAGCGGTCAAGAGCGCATTCGTCCTCACGCCCAGCACTTCCTTCTCACCTTCCCAGGTATTGATCCCGGTATGGGCTGGGCCAACGCGATTCAGAAGTGTGACGTTACCTGTCATGTGGTCGATTTCCTAGTCAGATTTTAAACCGCTAATGGCCGCTAAAAGACGCTAATAAAAGCCACCAAACCGCTTTGTTTTCTGATTCTGAAATTAACGTTAATAAGCGTACATTAGCGGTTTAAAATTCCTCACCACAGCTCTCAATGAGGAATCCGCGCCGAATAAACCGTTTGGAATCTTGGATTCATCAGCCCTGGTAACGAAGGATTTAGACGTGATCAAGCTGCCAGATTATACAGCGATCTTGGCTGCTTGTTCATCGGGATGTTTTGGAGCTTCGTCATTCTGCTCCTGGGGCTAGGATTACTACCGTTGGCAGTTGCTGGATGTGTTGCTTTCGGTAACCTGCGGGCTCATGTCTGACCATCCTTTGCTCCGCCGCCTTCCTGCTTCAAAGGACTGCTCCAGTGATGAACTGCTCAGCCTGTTCCTCGATTACGTTTCCGAGCGGAAGCTGGAGCTGTATCCTGCGCAGGAAGAGGCCATTTTAGAAGTCTTTGAGGATAAGAACGTCATCCTCGCCACACCTACAGGATCTGGAAAATCACTGGTGGCCACGGCCATGCACTTCCGCTCCATGGCTCAGGGGCGACGCAGCATTTACACCTGCCCGATCAAGGCGCTGGTAAATGAAAAGTTTCTGGCGCTGTGTCGCGACTTTGGCCCAGAGAATGTCGGCATGGCGACAGGCGATGCG